>CAYTRA010000240.1:0-4414 GCA_964439675.1 uncultured Dehalococcoidaceae bacterium | reverse complement strand
CGCCATGGTGCTGCTGTGGGCCGTGAGCGGTCCGCTGTTCGGGTTCTCCTCGACGTGGCAGTTGGTCATCAACACCGGCACCACCATCGTCACCTTCCTGATGGTGTTCCTCATTCAGAGCACCCAGAACCGCGACAGCCGCGCGGTGCACCTGAAACTGGACGCGATCATCGACGCGTTCGACGAGGTGCGGGAGGACATGGTCGACATCGAGCACGCCTCGGACGAGGACCTGGAGGCGATGCAGGAGGAGTTCGAGCAGCGTCGCGAGCAGGCGGAGGAGCAGGCGCGCTGATGAGCCCTCGATGCGTCGGGGCGCCTCGATGGATCGGGGGGCGGGGGCTCAGTCGATGTGGGCGCTGACGACGCCATGGTGGGAGATCATCCTCCGCGTGGTGATCATCTACGCCGGGCTGCTGCTGATGGTGCGCGTGGCCGGCAAGCGCCAGGTGGGCGAACTCACCCCGATGGACTTCCTGACGATGCTGCTGGTGTCAGAGATCGTGGCCCCGGCACTGACCGCGGATGACCAGTCGGTCACGGGTGCGCTGCTGGGCACGGGGGCGTTGCTGGGGCTCACGGTCCTCATCGCCATCGTGTCCCACCGCCTCCCGCACGTGGAGCGGGCGCTGGAGGGCAGTCCTCGGGTGCTGATCCGTGACGGCGAGGTGGATCCAGACATCATGCGGAAGGAGCGCATCTCCAGCCAGGACCTGGACGTGGCGCTGCGGGAGCACGGGCTGACCTCGCCGGACGAGGTGCGGCTGGCGGTGGTGGAGCCGACGGGGCGGATCAGCATCGTGAAGTACCAGGGGTAGGTGCGGCGCACGACGACCTCGTCTGGCCCGAACGGGAGGCGGGTCGGTATCATCGAGGCGAGACGCGATACCGCCGCATTGGCGAGGGGACATCGATGACGACGGAGACTGCACCACACCGGACGAGCACGTCGCTGACGTTCGAGGACTTCTATGTCCTGTCGGCGGAGGACATTGACGCGTTCGCGGCGAACTGGAACGAGCAGCCGGATCCGCCTCCGTTCTACGTGGACGTGGACGGGAAGCGTTTCGCGTACACGGGGCTGACGTTTCTGGTGCGCGGCTACGGCGCCGAGCTGCCGCGATGGGTGCGCGAGGAGGAGGCTGCGGGCCACCTGGTGCTCTTCGTGGAGCGCGACGACCGTCTGCTCTCCTACGTGTATGACCCCGCCGTCGAGGCAGAAGAGGCCGCCGAGGACGCCCCCGCCGAGTAGCGCCAACCTGCCGGACAGACAGACGCGGCCCCGCGATTGCGGGGCCGCTTCGTGTTGTGCGCGGGTGCGCGTGGCTACTCGGCGGCGAGCGCCTGCTCGATGGCGTCGCGGTAGACCTGCAGGTCCTGGGCGCCCTCGATGCGACGGCCGTTGACCAGGACGGTGGGGGTGGAAGCGATGCCCTGGCCCGCGGCGACCTGTGCCTGCTGGCGCACGTCGGCCGCGTAGGTGTCGGCCTCGAAGCAGGACTCCCACGCCTGGTAGTCGAAGTCGTCGAACTCGTCGGCGATGGTGCGGGCATACTCGCGGAGGTTGCCGTCGCTGAAGACGCCCGAGTTCTCCCGACCCTGCCGCAGGAACAGCAGGTCGTGGAAGTCCCAGAAGCGGTCCTGGTCCGCGGCGCAGGCGGCGGCCTCGGCGGCCGCGAAGGACTCCGGGCCAATGAAGGCGTAGTCGCGGAACTCCAGCGACGCCTGGCCGGTGCCCACGTAGTCCTCGACGAGTGCGGGCTCGACGTCGTTCCAGAAGCGCTTGCAGAAGGGGCACTGGAAGTCGGCGAACATGACGAGCTCCACGGGTGCGTTCGGGTCGCCCAGCAGTTTGCCGTCCTGGGTGGCGCCGGCGTGGTCGCGCGCCACGAACTCCTCGTCGCTCGCGCTGGAGCCGGGGCGGTTGAGGTAGACCAGCAGGCCGGCGATCAGCACCGCCCCGACGATGGCGCCGAGGACGGTGAAGCCGCCCCAGGAGTCCAGGGTCTCGCGCCACGCGGGCTTGCGAGGGCGCGACAGGCTTCCGCCGCCGCTGCCGGACGAGCGGCCGGTGGACGGGGTGGGCGAGCCGCCCTCGGTTGGTCGCGACCGGCGGTCGCGCAGACGCTGTTGGCGGCGGTTACGTCCCACGGGGCCTCCAGGGCTAGTCAGGCTAGAGTCGGCGGCCGGCTGAGTGTCCCGTACCGCGTGCGTGATGGTGGCGTTTGAGCGGGCTGATCGATTATCTAGAGGCTCACTCCGTGCGGGCAACCGTCCCGCACCGGCGCCCGACCACGCGCAGCACGATACGGATAGCAGCCGGGCAGCGCATCACGCCTCCAGGTCCGGGAGCGGGGCGAGGACGAGGAACCGGGCATGTCCGTCCTGCTGACGCCTCGAGCGTTCCGCGTGTCGCGGAACCTTCGGTTGCTGAACGTCTTCAACTTCCTCACGGAGTTCAACCCGGTCATCACCATCTGGGTGGTCTACCTGACCGACTTCCGGGAGATCAGCCTCTTCCAGGTCGGCATCATGGAGGGCTTCTTCTGGGCGGTGAAACTCGTGCTGGAGGTGCCCTCCGGCGCCTTCGCGGACCGCTACGGGCGCCGGCTCTGCAACGCAGTGGGCGTGGTGGTGGAGGGCGCCGGGGTGCTGGCGTTCGCGCTGGCGGGCGACTTCTGGCTGCTCTTGTTCTCGTACATCCTCTGGTCCGGCGGGCTGGCGTTCCGCTCCGGCAACAACGAGGCGTACCTGTACGACACGCTGGCGGCGGACGGCCGGCAGGCGGAGTACGGCGACCGCGTGGGGGTGTTCCGAGCGCTGGGCATCCTGGCGTTCTCGCTCAGCGGGATCATCGGCGGGGTGCTGGCGGCGGCGGTGAACCTGCAGGTCGGCGTGCTGGCGGGTGTCACCGGCTACATCGCCTCCGGCCTGGTGCTGGCGTTCATGCAGGAGCCGCCTCGCGCGACGGTGACGGGCGCGCCCGCCTCCTACCGCGAGACGCTTCGGACGGCGGTGGGCGCGCTGCATCGAGACCGCGCACTGCGCTGGATGATCGGGCTGGAGATCGCGCTGATGGCGACGTTCCCGGCGCACTTCATGCTGGCGCAGCCCTTCCTCGGCGAGCACGACGTGAGCCTGGCGTTGTTTGGAGTCTTCGAGGTGCCGGTACGCCTCCTGGGCGCGGGGGCGCTGGTGATGGCCGGACGCTGGGTGCGCTACGCGGGCCTGCCTCGAGGGCTGCTCGTGTCGATCGTCCTCGCGGTGGGCGGGCTGCTAGTGCTCGCCAGTGTGGACCACGTGGTGGCGTTCGCGGGCTTTGGGATGGTGCAGTTCGGGACGGGCCTGGCCTTCCCGGCGATCAGCACCTACGTGAACGAACGCACGGAGTCGTCCGTGCGAGCGACGATCCTGTCTGTGGCGCCGCTGGGGTCATCGCTGGCCTACGTGCTGGTGGCGCCGCTGGCGGGGGTGGCGGGTGACTCGTCGCTACAACTGGCGTTCGGGCTGACGGCGGTGGTGATTGCCCTCGGATGTGGGGGCATGTGGGTGTTGTGGCGGCGGGCGGACTCGGCTGCTGCGGTGGCTGTGGTGGAGGCGGCGGGGTAGCGATCGCTTCGATGTGTCGGGAGCCCTCGAGGGGTGGTGAGGTCGAGGGCGAGCGAGGGTTGGCACCCCTGCGGGAGCCCCTCTCTGTGTAACCGGGAACATGGGTGACGCTTTGGACCGGGGACATGGGTGACAGGTTCGGCTTGGGCGGGAAGGCGCCCGAGTCCTCTCCGACCGCTAGCGGTAGGCGGCAGCCTGGATGTTGTAGAGCTCCGAGTACGGCCCGCCGGACGCCATGAGGGCTTCGTGGGTGCCGGATTCCGCGATGTGGGCGCCGTCCAGGACGACGATGAGGTCGGCCATGCGGACGGTGCTGAAGCGGTGGGAGACGAGGATGGTGATGCGGCCGTTCTCGGGCGGGCCTTCGCCGTCGGCAGCCCTCGATGCGGCGGCGTAGCGCTCGAAGAGGGCGTGCTCGGTCTCGGCGTCCAGGGCGGCGGTGGGCTCGTCCATGACGAGGAGCAACGGGGCTTCGCGCATGAACCCGCGCGCGAGGGCGAGTTTCTGCCACTGGCCGAAGGACACCTCGACGCCCTGCGGCCACGTGGGGCCGAGTTGGGTATCGATGCCCGAGGGCAGGCGCTGCACGACGTCCTCCGCGCCGGCGCGGAGGACCGCGGCGCCGACGGCCTCGCGGCTCTCGTGGTGTGGCAGGTCGCCGACGCCCACGGACTGGAGCGCGGGGAACTCGAAGCGGAAGAAGTCCTGGAACGCACCCGCGAGGCGTTCACGCCAGCCCTCGGCGGGCATGCGGGCGAGGTCCACGCCGTCGACGAGGATGCGGCCGCTGGTGGGCTGGTACAGA
>CAYTRA010000239.1:0-4425 GCA_964439675.1 uncultured Dehalococcoidaceae bacterium | reverse complement strand
CAGGTGGGCGACCGCTACTACGTCAAGGCCATCGCCAGCATCGAGGACGGAAACCGGAGCGTCAGCGCCACCGCCTACGCCCGGGAGCCGGAGGCCAAGAAGGGCTACGACGAAGCCCAGATCACCGGCGCATCGTCCAGCTATGCCCGCAAGTATGCCCTCAATGGCCTGTTCGCCATCGACGATGGCAAGGACCCCGACACCGACGAGCACACCCGCCAGCGCCAGCAGGCTCCCGAGCCGGAGCAACCCAACGACTACAGCACCGACCCCGGATGGGAACTGAACCGCACCGAGATCGTCAACCTCGTCGAGCAGAAGATCCCCGAGATTGACGGGGCCGCCGTGCTCGACGAGATGGCCCGCATCAAGGGCCACCAGAGCCCCAGGTCCCTCACCACGAAGGAGCTCGGCAGCATGATCGAGTTCGTGCGCGGGGACCGGTTCCTCCCCTACTACACCGAGACCATCGCCCCACGACTCGCCGGAGGGAACTAACCATGGCCCATCAAGTCGCCCAGATCAACATCATCAACGCCAACGTGGGATCGGAGCCGGAACTGAAGCAGATCCGGGACGGCCTCGACCTGCTCAGCTTCTCCGTCGCCGTCAACACCGAGCGGGGCAACCACAAGTCCACCGCATGGTACAGGATCAGCGTGTGGGGCAAGCAGGCCGTCACCCTCGCCCCGATGATCCACAAGGGCAGCCTCGTGCACATCACCGGGCGGCTCGCCCCCCGGGAATACGAGGCCAAGGACGGCACCACCCGCACCAGCCTCGACGTGACGGCATCCGATGTGCTGCTGCCCCCACGCAGCAGCCAGCCCGAGCGCCAGGATGACACAGACGACGTCCCGTTCTAGGAGGCACACCCCAATGACCGCCACCGCCGAAGAACTTCAACGTGAGCTCGAAACCCTTGACGCCCGCCTTGCCGACGGGGAGCGCCGCATCGCCGAAGCCCTGAACATGGAGGTCGACACCACCGACTGGGAACGGTTCTGGTGGGATATGCTGCGTCGCTACCAGGAGACCTACCACCGCCTCTACCCCGACGAGGAGAGCCCACCTTACGACACCGAGCAGAAGGTTCTGACCGACCTGAGCGAGGACCCCTTCACCGAGGAGGACATGACTCCTACAGGCTAGGTCTAAAATAATCCGTGTGATACAATAGTGATGTATCGCAGGGATAGAAAAAGGGGCGGATGTTGCGGTCCGCCCCACGGCCACTCCCTGATCGTAGCTCAGGAGTAACCATGACTGAGTATACATCATCCCGACTTCTCATCGACGAGAAGCCCCTCCAGATCCTCCCCCAACTTGCCGTCGCAATTGGCCTGAACGAGGCGATCATCGTCCAGCAGCTCCACTACTGGCTGCGAACGAACCCCCACTACCACGACGGTCGCCGATGGGTCTACAACACCTATCCCCAGTGGAAAAAGAACTTCCCCTTCTGGTCCGTTGACACCATCAAGCGGACGATTCTCCGTCTCGAAAAAGAGGGGATCATCGAGACGACCGATAGGTACAACACCAACAGTAGTGACCGGACCAAGTGGTACACGATCAACTACGGACACGCTGTCTGGGATATGTGCCGTGCGGAATCGCCTGACGAGGAGGGCAATCTGCCCCCATCAGGTGAGGGCAATTTGCCACACTCTTCTTATACAGAGACTACTACAGAGAGTGACGCCCCCGATCAAGGAAATAAAAAGACCTCGAAGGTATCGAAGCCACTCCCTGCCAACGGTCCCGAGCAACAGGTGGTCAAGGCCTTCTATGAATCCATCGGCGTGTCCCAGCCCCCCAACTACGCCAAGGCCATCGGGCAGGCAAAGACGCTGCTGAAGATGGGCGTCGACCCGTCCGAGATTCCGGCCATGGTCGAGTGGGCCAAGGGGCAATGGTTCGCCAAGGATGGGTTCAACCTCGCCGACCTCGCCAAGTTCGCCGAGAACTACCGGACGTCCGGCGCGTCATCCGCCCCCACCCCTGCCCCTGACCGGGACCTGACGCAGGACGAACTGAAGCAGTACAGCCGCTGGGACACCGGCTGGCAGGCGGTGTACGGCGGGGACTCGGCAGGATGGCGACAGTGGCAGCAGGACTACTTCAACGGCACGCTGCGGCAGAGGAGGAAGGCATGAGGGTACTGGTTGCCTGCGAGTACAGCGGCACCGTTCGGGATGCCTTCCTGCGTCACGGTCACGACGCCATGTCCTGCGACCTGCTGCCGACCGACGTGCCGGGTCCGCACTATCAGGGAGATGTGCTCGACATCCTCGACGATGGCTGGGACCTGATGATTGCCCACCCGCCCTGCACCTACCTCACCAACTCCGGCGTGCGGTGGCTGCATGAGCGCCCCGAGCGATGGGAGTACCTGGACCAGGCCGCATTGTTCTTCCGGGTCCTGCTCGATGCTCCGGTCCCCCGCTCCGCCATTGAGAACCCGATCATGCACCGCTACGCCCGGGAACGTATCGGCGGTCGCCGCCCCGACCAGATCATCCAGCCCTGGATGTTCGGTCATGGCGAGACCAAGGCAACCGGACTGTGGCTGAAGTCCCTGCCACCCCTGCTGGCGACCGTCGTGTCCACCGGGCGAGAGGGTCGCATCCACAAGCTGCCGCCATCCGATGACCGCTGGAAGATCCGCAGCGCTACGTTCCCGGGAATCGCGGACGCGATGGCGCAGCAATGGGGAGGGCTTGATACATGAGCCACCAGATCGAGCGGGCCGTGCTCGCCTCCATCCTGTTCGACCCCGACACCATCATCGCCGCCCGGGACCGGGGTATCGGTCCGGAGATGTTCGCCAACAGCGACCACGCCGAGATCTACCGGGCGATGCACGCCTGTGCCGAGCGGCGGGACCCGCCCGACATCATGAACGTCTCGATCGAGCTGGAACGCCACGGTCACGAGACGCTGGGGTTCCTGTTTCTCTCCGAGCTGCTGGCTGAGCCGGTGCAACCCATCGGGCGGGCCTCCTACCTCGACAGCCTCGTCGCCCACCACCGCACCCGCACGGTCTCGACCCGGCTGCTCGATGCCGTCGCCGAGCTGAAGCAGAACCCCGACGCCGATGCCGAGGCGCTGGTCGCATCCGTGCTGGCCGGACTGCCGAAGCATGGAGCGGGAGCCGGACCGGTGCCGTTCATGACGCTGGCCGAGCAGTACGGGCAGCGCCTCGACGCCCAGCGGGAGGGCACGTGGTCCGAGCGGGTGATCCCGACCGGCTTCCCCACCCTCGACAAGGTGCTGGGCGGGGGCTTCCGTCCCGGCGAGCTGGTGGTGGTGGCCGGTCGCCCCGGCATGGCCAAGTCCTCCATCGCCCTGGCGCTGGCCCGCAACGCCGCCCGGGCGATGCAGCAGGCGGCGGTGCTCTACTCGCTGGAGATGACCGGCTCGTCGATCTTCGAGCGGGCCATCGCCGATGCCTCCGGGCTGACGATGGATCAGTTGCGGGCCAAACGTCTCGGTGACGACCACTACCTGCTGCTCAAACGGATCGCCGCCCAGATGGCCGAGAGCGGCGTGTGGGTCGACGACACGGCGGGGGTCACCACCGAGCAGGCGCACATCCGCGCCCGTCGCCTGCAGGCCGAGCACGGGCTGGCGCTGGTGGTCTCGGACTACCTCCAGATCATGGGCGACTCCCGGCAGAAGCAGGACAACGAGGTCAACCGGGTCTCGCGCATGAGCCGGGGCCACAAGCTGATGGCGATGGACCTGTCCGCCCCGGTGGTGATGCTCTCGCAACTGAACCGGGCGGTCGAGCGGGAGTCCCCCTTCATCCCCCACCTCCACCACCTGCGCGATTCCGACTCCATCGAGCAGGACGCCGACATCGTGCTGCTGCTCTACCGTCACGACTACTACTCGCAGCAGGGCCTGCTCGACCCCGACCCCGTCAAGGCCGGGACCTGCGACGTCTACATCGCCAAGCAACGCAACGGCGGCACCGGCGTGGTCACGCTCAACTTCGATGCGACCACGATGTCATTCTCGGACCCGGCGGTGGCCCCGCCGGCATGGATCGGAGCGGCTGACTGACATGGACTCCCTCGTTTCCACCGACCGGCTTGTCGCCGATGCCGAGCGGGCCATCCGCAACGTGCGGGCCGGGCTCGGTCCCGTCTACCGGGCCGCCCTGCTCGACGCCCGCAACAAGCTGCGGGCCCGGGCGAAGGACCTGGCCGAACGACTGGCCGAGGGCGACCGGCAGTACCCGCACGACGGCCCCCCGATGCCGCCCCGTTTCGAGGCCGTGTGGCTGGAGATCGAGTCAGAGTACCGATTGGCCCACAACGTCGCTTACAGGGCCACACAGCGCCTCTCAGAGGCATAGGAGACACACCCCATGGCCGCACCGAAGGTCACCGACGAGACGATCATCGAGCTCTACAC
>CAYTRA010000238.1:0-4431 GCA_964439675.1 uncultured Dehalococcoidaceae bacterium | reverse complement strand
AGGCCGGCGTCTTCCGCCACCATGCGCAGCAGCCGGCGGGACATGCGTCGAGGGGTGCTCGCGCCGGTCTCCCACTCGGAGACGGTCTGCTGACGCGTGCCCAGGCGCTCCGCCAGTTCGGACTGCGTCAGCCCGAGCCGCGCACGGAGGGCGCGCACGGCCTCGGCGTCCCAGTCCTCGCCCGTACCCGGCACGCCCGGTAC
Organism: uncultured Dehalococcoidaceae bacterium; assembly: GCA_964439675.1. GTDB lineage: Bacteria > Chloroflexota > Dehalococcoidia > UBA2979 > UBA2979 > W-Chloroflexi-9. The sequence goes on along the minus strand of CAYTRA010000238.1, from coordinate 4,228 downwards.
TTCCCACCCCGGCCCGCGTTCGCTCACGATCTGGCCTCCGTGCGCCGTGTTACACGGTTCCGTGTATACACGAAACCGTGTAACGAACACAAGGCCGCGACGTCCTCGGGGCCGCGTGTCGCAGGCCCTTGATCCGCGACAGGTTCGGCGTGAAAATGCCGTCGCGAAGGTCTAGCACTCTCATATGGCGAGTGCTAACATCCGTCGCCGACGCCCCCTGAACGTGCTGGCGGGTCGCCCTCGCGGGTGGCGCGCGCGAGATGGCGGCATGGGGGTGCGGGGGAACTCAGCCGACGGGGCGCCTGCCCGGCCGCGGCTGGGCCGCCGCCCGGAACCGTGACGAGTACGACACCGGACCCGTGCCTCGGGCGAACCGAGGAGCGGGGGCGGAACTTCAGAAGGAGACTGGTGCCTTGGCCACGAACGTTGTCCCCATGACCGACCACATCGTCCTGAAGCCCGTCGAGCAGGAGGAGATCAGCGCCTCCGGCCTCGTGATCCCGGACTCCGCCAAGGAGAAGCCGCAGCACGGCCACGTCCTGGCCGTGGGCCCGGGCAAGCGCAACGAGAAGGGCGACCTGGACACCATCGACCTGGCGGCCGGGGACCGCATCCTCTACCAGAAGTACACCGGCCAGGAAGTCTCCGTCGGCACGGAGGACTACATCATCATCCGCTTCCAGGACGTCCTCGCGAAGCTGGAGGAAGCCGCCGCTCCGGCGAAGAAGTCCAAGAAGTAGCCGAACCGCACGAGGGGCCGCGCGGCGTCTGACCGCGCGGCCGCCCGCTCATCCCGCAGCGCCCCGCCCGCACGCGTCACCGGACGTTGCGGGGGCCCGGAAGGGACTGACCCATGCCCGCCAAGCGTCTCCGCTTTGAGGACGACGCCCGCCGTGAACTGCGTCACGGCGTGGACATCCTTGCCAACGCGGTCCGGGTGACCCTCGGCCCCAAGGGCCGCAACGTCGTCCTGGACAAGAACTATGGCCCCGCCGTCATCACCAAGGACGGCGTGACGGTGGCCAAGGAGATCGACCTCAAGGACCGCTTCCACAACATGGGGGCGCAACTGGTCAAGCAGGTCGCGATCCGCACCAACGACATCGCCGGTGACGGCACCACCACCGCCACCGTCCTGGCCCAGGCGCTCTTCCACGAGGGCCTGCGTAACATCGCCGCCGGCGCCAACGCCATGTACCTGCGCCGCGGCATGGAGCAGGCCGTGCGCGTGGTGATCCCCGCGCTGCGCGACCTGGCCGTGCCGGTGGAGGACAAGGCCACCATCGCCGCCGTCGCCTCCATCTCCGCCAACGACCGCCGCATCGGCGAGCTGGTCGCGGACGTGATGGAGCAGGTCGGCAAGGACGGCGTCATCACCATCGAGGACGGGCGCGGCCTGGACGACGAGGTGGAGGTGGTGGACGGCCTCCAGCTCAGCAGCGGCTGGATCTCGCCGTACTTCGTCACCAACCCGGACCGCAACGAGGCCGTCCTGGACGACCCGTACATCCTGATCACGGACTACGCCATCAGCGACGTGCAGTCGATCCTGCCCGTGCTGGAGAAGGTGCTGCAGGTCAGCAAGAACCTGGTGGTCGTCTGCCAGGACCTGACCGGCGAGGCGCTCTCCACCATGATCGTGAACAAGATGCGGGGCTCCTTCAATCCGCTCTTCGTGAAGGCCCCGGGCTTCGGCGACCGCCGCAAGGCGATGCTGGAGGACCTGGCCGTCCTCACCGGCGGCACCTTCATCACCAACGACATGGGCCGCAAGCTGGAGGAGACCCAGCTGGCTGACCTGGGCCACGCCCACCGCGTGGTGGCGGACAAGTCCATGACCACCATCGTGGAGGGCGCCGGCTCGGACGAGGCGATCCAGGCGCGCATCCGCCAGTTGCGGGCGCAGATCCAGGACACCGTCTCTGACTTCGACCGCGAGAAGGTGCAGGAGCGCCTGGCGAAGCTGGCCGGCGGCGTGGCCGTCATCAAGGCCGGCGGCGCCACGGAGATCGAGGTCCGCGAGAAGAAGTTCCGCCTGGAGGACGCCCTCTCCGCCACCCGCGCGGCGGTGGAGGAAGGCGTGGTCCCGGGCGGCGGCGTGGCCTACCTGCGCGTGCAGTCCTCGCTGGACTCGCTCATCGAGGGCCTGGAGGGCGACGAGCGCACCGGCGCCATGCTGGTGCGGCACGCCCTGTCCTACCCGCTCCGCCAGATCCTGGACAACGCCGGCCTGGAGCCGTCCGTGATCGTGGAGCAGGTGCGCGACGCGAAGGACCCGAACCTGGGCTTCGACGCGGGCGCCGAGCGCATGGGCAACATGTTCGACCTCGGCATCGTGGACCCGGTGAAGGTGAGCCGCGTGGCCCTGGAGAACGCGGTGTCCGTGGCCGGCCTGATGCTCACCACCGAGGCCGCCGTGGGCGAGATCCCCGAGCCGAAGCAGGCAGCCCCCGCCGGCGGCGGCATGGACGACATGATGGGCGGCTTCTAGCCCGCATCACCCCGTCCCCTCACAGCACAGGGCCACCCGCGAGGGTGGCCCTGCTGGTTCTGTTCCCCTTCCTTGCGCTCCCTGGCCCCCTCCCCTTCATGGAAGAGGGCTGTGGGGCGCTGGCCTCGATGATCCGTCGCCCCCCGATCCTCCGCGGGCCATGAGGGCGTAGCACGCTGCGCCCCTACAGCAGAGGGGAGGTCGGCGGGCGGCGTAGCGTCGCGGATGCGCACTCCTCCGCCCCACTCCCCACACCCAGTGGCCCCTCGACGCACCGCGCGGATATTCTGGCGCATGGCCAACTCCGCTCCCGACCGCGAACCCCCGCCTCCGCCCGCATCAGCGAGGCGCTTCGCCGGGCGCACCCGGGGCATGGAGGCCAGCGCCATCCGGGAGATCTTGAAGGTCGCCTCCTCCCCGGACGTCATCTCCCTCGCCGGCGGGCTGCCGGCCGTCGAATCGTTCCCGCTCGACCTCATGCCCGCGCTGCTGGAGGCCGTGCTCGAGCGCCACGGCGGCGCGGCGTTGCAGTACGACGCCAGCGAGGGCTTCCGCCCGCTGCGCGAGGCGCTCGTACCGCTGCTGGCGGATCGAGGCGTGCACGTGACCGCGGACGAGGTGCTGATCACCAGCGGCTCGCAGGGCGCGCTGGACGGCCTCGGCAAGGTGCTGATCTCGCCCGGCGACGTGGTGGTCGTGGAGGCGCCCACGTACCTCGGCGCGTTGCAGGCGTTCAACCCGTACCAGCCGCGCTATGTGCAGGTCGAGACGGACGAGGAAGGCCTGCTGCCGGAGTCGCTGGACCGCGTGCTGGCCGCCGAGCGGGTGGCGTTCGTGTACGCCGTGCCCACGTTCCAGAACCCGACGGGCCGCACGCTCTCCGCCGCGCGACGCGAGCAGGTGGCGCGTATCCTGCGTGACCACGAGGCGCTGCTGGTGGAGGACGACCCGTACAGCGCGCTCCGCTACGTGGGCGAGCCCGTGGCCCCGATCCGTTCGCTGGCGCCGGAGCACGTGGTCTACCTGAGCACGCTGTCGAAGACGTTCGCGCCGGGGCTGCGCGTGGGCCTCTGCGTTGCACCGGCGGAGGTGCAGCGCTGGCTGGTGATTGCCCGGCAGGGCGTGGACCTGCACACCGGCACGCTGGACCAGGCGCTGGCCGCGGAGTACGTCGCCGGCGGCCACCTGGAGGCGCGCCTGCCCGCCACGCTGGACCTCTACCGCCCCCGCCGGGAGGCGCTGCTCGCGGCCTTCGAGCGGTACCTGCCGGAGGGCTGCCGCTGGACGCGCGCGGACGGCGGCATGTTCGTGTGGGTCGAGGGGCCTCGAGGCCTGGACGCCGAACGCCTCTACGCCCGCGCGGTGGCGCGCGGGGTGGCGTTCGTCCCCGGCCGCTACTTCTACGTGGACGACGAGGTGCCGGGTGCGCGCTCGGCGATGCGGTTCAACTTCACGGCGTGCGAGCCGGAGGTGCTGGACCACGCGGTGCGGTTGCTCGCGGAGGCGATGCACGAGGAGTTGTCCGAGCAGGCCTGAGCCCAGCGCTGCCTCGGTCTCCCACCCCCTACGGGCGAGGGTCGTTCTCATCTGGACACCCCGTGGGCCACGGGGCCGGCAGATACCCCCCACCCCAACCCTTCCTTCCGTCTGCCGGAAGGAGAGGGGGCCGGAGGCGGACGCTCCCGCCTCCGATGGTGTCTATGACGCCTCTCGTAGGGGCGCAGCGTGCTGCGCCCT
>CAYTRA010000237.1:0-4434 GCA_964439675.1 uncultured Dehalococcoidaceae bacterium | reverse complement strand
GTGCTGGACCCGGCGCTGCTGCGCCCCGGCCGCTTCGACCGCCAGGTCACCCTGGACCTCCCGGACGTGAAGGGCCGCCGCGCGGTGCTGGACGTCCACGTCAAGGGCAAGCCGCTGGAGGGCAACATCTCCCTGGAGACCATCGCCAAGCAGACGCCGGGCTTCTCCGGCGCCGACCTGGCGAACCTGGTCAACGAGGCCGCCATCCTTGCCGCGCGTCGCAACAAGAAGCGCATTGGCATGGACGAACTCAATGAGGCGGTCGACCGCGTGATCGCCGGCCCGGAGCGCAAGTCCCGGGTGATCACGGAGATCGAGAAGAAGATCATCGCCTACCACGAGGCAGGTCACACGGTCGCCGGCTACTTCTCGCCTCGGGCGGACATTCCCTTCAAGGTCACCATCGTCGCGCGCGGCATGGCCGGCGGGTTCACCCGCTCCCTGCCCTCGGACGACCGGCGCCTCCAGGACCGCTCCTACTACGAGGCGATGATGACCATGTCGCTCGGCGGCCACGTCTCTGAGGAGATGGTCTTCGGCGAGATGACCACCGGCGCCCACGACGACATTGGCAAGGTGACGCAGATCGCCCGCAACATGGTGACCCAGTGGGGCATGTCCTCTCGCCTGGGCCCGCGGACCTTCGGCAAGCGCCAGTCCATGGTCTTCCTGGGACGCGACATCTCCGAGGAGCGCGACTACTCCGAGCGCACCGCCGAGGAGATCGACGACGAGGTCCGCCGCATCATCGATGAGGCGCACGAGCGCTGCCGCCGCGTGCTCACGGAGCACCGCGACAGCCTGGACGCGCTTGCCAACCGCCTCATCGAGGTCGAGACGGTGGAGGGCGACGAGTTGCTGCGCCTCCTGGGCCCCGCAGAGGGTCGTCCGCTGCCGGGGGACCTGGAGCCCATGCAGCCGCCCACCGGCGGTAGCCCTACCCCCACCCCGGCCCCCGAGGCCGAGGAGGAAGAGGCGCCGCAGGGCCGCCCCGGACTCGCCTGGGGACAGGGCAACGCCGGCGAGTAGCCCTCGTTCCTCCGGAACCCTGATGAAGAGGCCCCGCTCACGCGGGGCCTCTTTGCGTACGTATGGCTGGGCATGGAGGTGGAGTCGATGGTCCTTCACCGCTCGTCTCTCGCGACGGTTGGAGAGAGGCCGCCGCCAGCCCGCCTGCGGCCATCCGTCCCGATCCCTCGGTGACGCCTCGGGCTACTCGACGGCCTCGACGGGTTCGGGCGTGCCGGCGGACTCGGCGCGCGCCTGCGCCTCGAGTTCCTCGCGCTCACGGATCGCGCGGATGCGGCGCTGCATGGTCTCGCGCATGATGATGAACCACGCCGTGGCGGCCGCGGCCAGGCCCAGGCGGATGGCCGGGTGCTGCTCCAGTGTCCCGTCCTCGGTCAGGACGGCGGTGCCGAGGATGAACCCGCCGCCCACCCAGACAGCGTTGGCGATCACCGCGCCGAGGTAGTCCAGCGGCGCCCATACACTCAGGGGGATCCGAAGCGCGCCCGAGCCGAACGGCCCCACGGCGCGGGTCATGCTGTGGAGGTGGTAGAACGGGATGAGCCACCTCGCGCGCCCCGTCATCAACTGGGCGCCCAGGCGTAGCGAACTCCCGAGCCTCGTACTGCCCAGCCGTTCCCCGCCCCACCGGCCCACGGCGTACGAGATCGTGTCGCCGAGCATCGTTCCCAGCACCGCGACGCCGAAGACCACGAACACGCTGGCGTCGCCCTGGGACGCCGCGGCGCCCCCCAAGAACATCATCAGGACGCCCGGGAACACCACCCCGAGACCAATCGTGGTCTCGATCAGGGCGGACAGGAAGACGATCGGGGTGCCGAACTCCTGGAACAGGCGGTTGACGGTCACAAACAGGAGGTCCGTGACCCAGTTCAGGGCGTCGTAGGGCGCCGTGAGTATGTCGATGAGGTCCAGGCGGGGACTCCTACCGGGGTCGCTGGTGTGCCATAATGATAGGCCGAGGTCGCCTTGAGTCCTCCCCCGCCTGCGCGTTGATCGTGGGCAAAGGTGTTTCTAGACTCAAAGGTCTAACCCCAAGCCCCGATCCCAACAGCGTTGGAGACCGTGATGTTCGCAATCATCCGCACCGGCGGAAAGCAGTACCGCGTGCAAGAGGGCGACCGTATCGCCATCGAGCTCCTCGAGGCCGAGGAGGGCGCGGAAGTCACGTTCGACGACGTGCTCCTGGTCGGCTCAGAGGGCGACACCCAGGTGGGCGCCCCCACCGTGGCCGGCGCGTCCGTCACCGGGCGCGTGGAGACGCAGGGCAAGGCGAAGAAGGTCATCTTCTTCGACTACAAGAACAAGACGCGGCAGAAGCGCATGGTGGGCCACCGCCAGCACGAGACCCGCGTGGTGATCACCGGCATCAGCGCCGGCTAGTCACCCTTCCCGACGACCGAGTCGGGCGAGAGGACGGAAACGTCATGGCTCACAAGAAGTCCGGCGGCTCCACCAAGAACGGCCGCGAGTCCGCCGCCCAGCGACTGGGCGTGAAGCGCCACGACGGCCAGGTGGTCACCGCCGGCTCGATCCTGGTGCGCCAGCGCGGCACCCGAGTCCACCCCGGCCTCAACGTCGGCGTGGGCAAGGACCACACCCTCTGGGCCAGGGTGGACGGCACCGTCCGCTTCGCCCCTTACGCCAAGGGCCGTCGCAAGCAGGTCTCGATCGTCCCGGTCGAGGCGTAACCAACCCGATCTCAGCCCGTTCGAGGCGCAAGGGCGCGCTCGGATACGGAGAGCAAGCATGAAGACTGACATCCACCCGCAGTACGAGACCGCGACGATCACGTGCTCCTGCGGCAACTCGTGGGAGACCCGCTCCACGAAGCCCCAGATGCACGTGGACGTGTGCTCCGTCTGCCACCCGTTCTTCACCGGTGAGCAGCGCATCGTCGACACCGCCGGCCGCGTGGAGCGCTTCCGCCGCCGCTACAACAAGCCCTCCTAATCGAGGGCCAACGCGAACATCGAAGAGGGCGACCCACGGGTCGCCCTCTTTGTATCTCCCGGATGCCCGGGTCACCCTGCCCTCGTCCCCTGCGCGAGTGGCACCTACTCTGACCACGTGAGCCAGACGCCCTCCCCCACGTACGGCGGCCAGGCGGTCATCGAGGGCGTCATGATCCGTGGCGCCCGCGCGATGTCGATTGCGGTGCGGCGGCCGGACGGCGACATCCAGGTGCGCTCGGACCGCCTCGGCGGGCTCTACACCGGCCCCCTCCGTCGCGTCCCGCTCCTCCGAGGCGTGCTCGTGCTCTTCGAGACCATGGCCCTCGGCGCGCGGGCGCTCACGTGGTCCTCCGCCATCGCCACCGGCGAGGTGGACGATCGAGGCGAACCGGCGCCCCTCTCGCGGCCAGAGGTCGCGATCATGGTCTTCAGCATGGCCGTCGCGGTGGCGGCGTTCTTCGCCGGACCGGTGCTCGCCACGGCCTGGATGGACGGCCTGCTCCCGCAGTGGGCCGTGCTCGCCATCGAGGGCGGCATCCGCGTGGCGCTCCTCCTGGGCTACATCTGGCTCATCGGCCGCTCGGACGACATCCGGCGCGTGTTCCAGTACCACGGCGCGGAGCACATGGCGATCGCCGCCTACGAGGACGGCCGGGACCTCACGGTTCCCGCCGTGCGGCGCTACCCGAAGGAGCACCCGCGCTGCGGGACCTCGTTCCTGCTCACGGTGGCGTTCGTCTCGATCGTCGTGTTCGCCTTCGCCGGCACCGATCCGCTCTGGTGGCGCATCTCCTCGCGGCTCGTGCTCGTCCCCCTCGTCGCGGCCGTCTCATACGAGGCGATCCGGTTCGCCGGGTTCCACCAGGGCTGGCCCGTCGTGCGTCTGCTGTTCGCGGGTAACATCGCCCTGCAGCGCCTCACCACGCGCGTCCCGGACGACGAGCACATCCAGGTCGCCGTCCGCGCACTGGACGAAGTGATGGCGGCGGAGCAAGGGGCCTGACGATGGCGAAGCGCCCCCAGTCCTCCGGCACCGGCTCGGAGCAAGACCCGTTGTTCTTCGAGACGGTCGAGGCGTTCCGCACGTGGCTCTCGAAGAACCACGAGCGCCGCAGCGAAGCCTGGGTGGGCATGTACCGCGTCGCCAGCGGTAAGCCGAGCATCACATGGTCGGAGGTGGTGGATGTCTGCCTCTGCTTCGGCTGGATCGATGGCATCCGCAAGACCATCGACGAGACCTCCTACATGAACCGGGTGACGCCTCGGAAGACCGGCAGCAACTGGAGCCTGAAGAACATCAACCGCGTGCACGAACTCATCGAGGCGGGCCTGATGACGCCGGACGGCCTGGCGGCATTCGAAGCGCGCCGTCCCGACCGCGAGGGCGTCTATTCCTTCGAGAGTGGCGAAGCGACCCTCCCCCCGGAGTACGAGTCGGAACTGCGCGCGA
>CAYTRA010000236.1:0-4455 GCA_964439675.1 uncultured Dehalococcoidaceae bacterium | reverse complement strand
CATCTGCTCGCGGGTGGTGACCTTGGTCGCGTTCTTGGTCACGGCGTCACGGATGGCGCGCGAGCCCTGCTCGATGCCGCGCTTCAGCGCCATGGGGTCCGCGCCGGCGGCCACGTTCTTCATGCCCTCGTGGACAATGGCCTGGCCCAGCACCGTGGCGGTGGTGGTGCCGTCACCGGCGATGTCGTTGGTCTTGGAGGCGATCTCCTTGGCCAACTGCGCGCCGATGTTCTCGAACTTGTCGCCAAGTTCGATGTCCTTGGCGATGGTCACACCGTCGTTGGTGATCGTGGGGGCGCCGAAGCGCTTGTCCAGCACCACGTTGCGGCCGCGCGGGCCCAGCGTCATCTTCACCGCGTCCGCGAGGGCGTCGATGCCGTTGCGCAGCGCCTGGCGCGCCTCTTCGTCGAAGAGCAACTGCTTGGCCATGGCTCGTCCTTCTTATCCGTGCACCCGCCGACCTGGGGCCGCCGGGCGCTCCGATTAGCACTCTTACGGGCTGAGTGCTAACCGTTCTACAGAATCGCGACGCGAGGTGCAAGGGGTACGCGGAATTTCACGCATCCTCAGGCAGGATTCCCGCCGATGAGTTGACGTAACGCTGAGGCCGGCCGCAGCGCGAGGAGTCTCGGCCTACCCGAGCGCCGCCGCGAGGAACGCGTCAGCCCGGGCAAGGATGCGGTCCATGCCACCCTCGCGCTCCAGCGTCAGCGATAGCGGCTCCGAGACCCAGTCCGAGTCAGGCCTCGGATCCGGGCGCTCCGCGAGGCCGTCCGACATGCCGTAGGAGCGGGCGAAGATGCGTGCCCGCGCGACGATCGCCGCCAGCGTCCCGTCCTCCGGGGGGCTGTCCAGCGACCGCGAGTGCTCCCGCACGGCGTTGCAGAGCGGGGCGGGGAAGTTCCAGTGCTCCGTGAGCGCGCCGCCAAGGTCCGTGTCCGTGAACCCCATCAGTCCTCGCTGGGCCTGGTGCAGCGTCTCCGTCTGCTGGCGCGCCCGCGTCACCACCTCGCCCAGGAGGTGTGGGCGGTGCTGGTCCAGCGCCAGCAGGCCGATGTTGTGCACCACGCCGGCGGTGAAGGCCACGTCCTGGTGCTGCCCCTCCACCCTCGCGAGGATCTCCGCGAGCAGGCCGGTGGCGATGGAGAACTGCCAGAAGTCGTCGTATCGCAGGTTGGTCAGGGGACGCGGGTTGTCCAGCATGCAGGAGGCCAGCGACACCTGGCGCACCGTCCGGAACCCCAGCAGCACCACGGCGTCCCGCACCGTCCCGATCTTCCGAGACGCGCCGTAGTAGGCCGAGTTCGCGAGGCGCAGCAGCCTGGAGGTCAGCGCCTGGTCGCTCGCGATCACCGTCGCGAGTTCGTGCGCGGAGAAGCGGTCGTCCTCGGTGAGTTGCAGGATCTTGCTTGCCACGGCCGGGAGCGGCTGCAGTTCGGCGACTTCCGCGAGCAGTTCGTCCAGGTGCGGGATATCGGGCCGATCGGACTGCTCCCGCGCGAGGCGTGCCGCCAGGCGAGCGCGCGCCGCGGCGAACGGGTCGTCGCCCGCATCGCCCGCTCGCGCCCCTCGACGCTCGGCGCCGTACATCGCCATGGTCGCTCCCGCCGCGCGAGACCGTCATGGCGGCCCCGAGGCCCCATGATGTGCCGGAGGCAGGGTGCTGTGGATCAGGGATTCCCCTCGCCCGGCTCGCGGACGCCTTCCCCCGTGACCGGCGCATCGAGGCCTTCCGAGGGGCCCGAGGCCTCGCGCTGGCCGAGCCAGGGGAGGGGCTGCGCGCCGGGACCGGGCCGGTCGGCCACGCCCAGCAGCCGCCGCTCGGGCGGCGTCACGCGCCCGAAGCGGCGGGGCGGCCAGTAGCGCAGCACGACCGTCCCCACGATGTCCTCGCGGCGCACCGGGCCGAAGTCGCGGCTGTCAGTGGATGCGCCTCGATGGTCGCCCACCAGGAAGTACTCGTCCGTGCCCAGGCGGTTGATGCCGCGATGCTGCTCGAAGGGCGTCTCGCCGTGAGCGTACGGCTCTTCCAGCACGCGGCCGTTGATCTGCACCCCACCGCCGATGCGGAGCGACTCGCCGGGCAACCCCACGATGCGCTTCAGCAGCAGGCGCGGCGCCTGGAGGCGCATCTCCGGACGCGGATCATAGACCGCGACCACGTGGCCGTACGCGCCCGCCCCGTTGCCGCCATCGCCCTCGGACGGCGCGCCTCGACGGAGGACGAGGAACTCGCCGGGCTGGAGCGCGGGCGTCATGCTCTCGCCGGCCACGGCTACCCGCAGGTAGCGTCGTTGCAGCACCGGCGTCGCCGCCGCCACCGCTACGCCGAGGCCCACCGACGCGCCGAGTACGGCGAGGGCCGAGCGCAGCAGCAGGGGGGCCATGGCGACTCCTGGCAGCGGGGAGGGCAGAAACGGAGACGGCCGGGAGCGCCCGGCCGTCTCGCGGTCAGATCGGGAAGGACTAGGCCTTCTTGGTCTCCCAGAAGATCGTGTCGATCTCCTTGATGAGGCCCAGCAACTTCTCGCCCTGCGCCGGGTCCTGCGACTTCTTGGACAGGCCGGCTTCCTTGGTGGCGTCCCAGAACAACTGGTGCAGCTGCGGGTACTTCTCCAGGTGCGGCGGCTTGAAGTAGTCCGTCCACAGCACCCACAGGTGGTGTTTCACCAGGTCGGCGCGTTCCTCCTTGATGTGCAGGCAGCGGGTCCGGTAGTCCTCCACGGACTCCGGGCCGGACTTCATGTCCGCGGCCTTCTGGTAGCGCTCCTGGATGGCCTTCACGGACTCGGCCTCCACGCGCGCCTGGGCGGGGTCATAGACGCCGCACGGCAGGTCGCAATGCGCGTAGGCGGTCTGGCTCGGGCGGACGAGACGCTCGATCGCACTCCGGATCATGTGGTGGCTCCTCACCGTTGCTCGCTCTGCCTGGGGCAGGCCCAGGTTGTCTCTCCTGTGGACTACCCGTGCGTACCTCGTGATACCTCCGCGTACGCTCCGGAGGTTTCGAGGTTTGCCGCTGCCGGGCTATTTCCGGCGGTCACGAGCGCGGCCTTCGCGCCTGCGCCGTCGCTCCCGCCGCGACGATGCTCCGCCCCAGCCCTCCGGCGTGTCAACCACGAGGCGTACGTGCGCGGTGTCGAAGGCGTCACGAAGCCCTCGATCTGGACCGTCGCCCCTCGACTTGGCGGGCTAGCGGGGCATCACCTGCCCGGCCATGCCCGCCTCGTAGTCGCCCGGCAGCGAGGAGAACGCGACGTAGAGGTAGTCGCCGTCCAGTTCCACGTCCAGCGTCGCCTCCTCACCGGCGGCGAGCGCATCCAGCCGCCCTACCACGGTGAGCGAGTCCAGCATCACGTCGCCCTCGGCGTCCACGGGGAGGGCGTGCGGGTCGCCCCGCCACTGCACGACGACAAGGTCGTGCGGGCTGGGGCCCAGGTTCTGGACGTGGAGGCCGACGAGGCCGGCCTCCACGTCCTCCCGGCTGAGGAAGAGCGCGCTGTCCAGCAGGTAGACACGCACGTTCTCGTCGTCGTCCGCCTCGGGTGTCGGCTGGGGCGCGGGCATCGCGCTGCCGGCGCCCACGCGCAGCGTGGTCGCCATGCCGTCGCCGAAGTCGGTGCCGGTCGAAGAGAGCAGTACGTAGGAGCCGGACGGGGCCAGGTTCGCGTCCACCCCACTCGACTCCTCCGGCGTGAGGATGGTGCTCTGCGCGACAATGTCCAGCCCTTGCAGCAGCACCCGCCCGCTCCGGGACGGCAGTTGGGCCAGCGGTCGGTCCCACCGGATGATCGTGAGGTCGTGCGACCGCCGGCCGTGGTTCGTGACCTCGAAGCGGTAAGCGCCGGCGGCCTCCACGCGCGGCTGCCAGACCATCACGCCGGACTCGTCCAGCCATACCTCCACCGTGCCCAGGAGCGGCCCCACCACCTGCGTCTGCGCCACGCGTTGCTCCGACACCGTCGGCGTGTCGGTGGCCACGTTCGTCGTCGCCGGCGCCTGCGCGCACCCCACGAGGGCGACCGCGAGCATCGAGGTGAACGCGAGGCACAGGAGCGCGCGCACGCGTCGCGGCACGCCTCGGTGAGCCGTCACGGCGAGCAGCATCGGGAGGGGGGCGCTACCGCTGCGCGAGGGGGACGCCGCCGGAGAGGCGGTTGGGGTCGTCCAGGCCCGGGTACGGCGGGAAGAGCGACTCGAGTTCGAGGCGGATGGGGTCGCCCTCCGGCAGGTACGGCGAGAAGTCGCCGTCCGGCTCGGGGCGCTCACGCTGCCCGGTGACCTCGTAGTGCTTGATCTTCTCCTGCAGCATCATCAGCGACTGCAACAGGGACTCCGGCCGCGGCGGGCAGCCCGGCACATACACGTCCACCGGCGCCACCAGGTTCACGCCCGGCAGCACGGAGTAGGCGTAGGCGAAGGGGCCTCCCATGGTGGCGCAGCCACCCATGGAGA
>CAYTRA010000235.1:0-4526 GCA_964439675.1 uncultured Dehalococcoidaceae bacterium | reverse complement strand
CTCGGCGGGACGTGTACGTGACCTACGTGGTGAAGTGCCGCCCGCCGGGCAACCGCGACCCGGAACCGCATGATATCGGGGCCTGGCGCGACTACCTGGACCTGCAACTGAAACTGGCTCAGCCGAAGGTGGTGGCCACCCTCGGCCGGTTCTCGATGGCCCGGTGGTTCCCGGGCGAGCGCATCAGCGACATCCACGGGCGCGAGCGGAAGTTCGGCGACCTGTGGGTGATCCCCATGTACCACCCGGCCGCGGCGCTGCGGAACGGCTCTCTTCGCGAGGTGATGAAGGCCGACTTCGCGCGCATTCCGGCCCTCCTGGAAACGGCTTCCTCATGACCACTGACACACGATCCACGGACACGAGCGCGGACGGCGTGCTGCGCGTCATCCCGCTGGGCGGGCTGGGCGAAATCGGCCGCAACATGATGGTGTACGAGTACGGCGACACCATGATCGCCGTGGACGTGGGCCTGATGTTCCCGGACGCCGAACACCCCGGCGTGGACCTCATCATCCCCGACTTCAGTTATGTCCTGGAGAATGCCTCCCGCCTGAAGGCGGTCTTCCTCACCCACGGCCACGAGGACCACATCGGCGCGGTGCCGTTCCTGCTCCGCGAGACCAATGTCCCGATCTTCTGCCTGCAACTGACCCGTGGGCTCGTGCAGGTGAAACTCAAGGAGCACCGCCTGCTGGACCAGGCGGAGGTGAACATCGTGGAGCCGGGCGACGTGATCGACGTCGGGCCGTTCTCCGTCGAGTTCTTCTCGGTCTCGCACTCGATCCCGGACTCGGCGGGGCTGCTGATCGACACGCCGCTGGGCACGGTGGTGCACACGGGCGACTTCAAGATCGACCACACCCCCCTCTTCGACCAGCACACGGACCTCTCGCGGCTCGCCTCGGTGGGCGAGGACGGCGCGCTGCTGCTCTGCGCCGACTCCACGTACGCCGAGATCGAGGGCTACACGCCCTCCGAGCAGCGCGTGGCGGAGACGCTGGACCGCTACATCGGCGAGGCAGACGGCCGCGTGATCGTGACCACGTTCGCCTCGCTGATCTCGCGCGTGCAGATGGTGATCGACTCGGCGCACAAGCACGGGCGCCGCGTGTTCGTGACGGGCCGCTCGATGGTGAACAACGTGAGCATGGCGCGTGACCTGGGCTACCTGAAGGTGCCGGGCAACGTGATGATGCACGCGGGAGAGATGCGGAACCAGCCGGACGCCCAGACCGTGATCATCTGCACAGGGTCGCAGGGCGAGCCCACGTCCGCCCTGACCCGCATGGCGAACGGCACGCACCAGCAGATCGCCATCCAGGAGGGCGACACGGTCATCCTGTCCTCCAACCCCGTGCCCGGGAACGAGAAGTTCGTCTACAAGAACATCGACCTCCTCATGGAGTCCGGCGCGCACGTCATCTACAACCGCCTGGCGGACGTGCACGTGCGCGGGCACGCTTCCCGCGAAGAGTTGAAGGTCATCCACCGCCTCGTGCGGCCTCGGCACTTCCTGCCGATCCACGGGGAGTACCGCCACCTCGTCCTGCACCGCGACCTGGCGATCTCGCTGGGGATGCCGCCGGAGGACGCCTTCGTCCTGACGGACGGCGAGGTGCTGGAGATCGACGCCCAGGGCGCCGACGTGGGCGCCTCGGTGGCTGCCGACTACGTGTACGTGGACGGCATCTCCATCGGCGAGATCGACGACTTCGTGCTGCGCGACCGGCAGCGGCTCGCGGACGACGGCTTCGTCGTCATCGTGGCCGCCATCGAGCGGCACAGCGGCAAACTGGCGCGTCCGCCGCAGGTGATGTCGCACGCCTTCGCGGGCTCCGAGGAGGAAGCCTCGCTGATGGATGGCGTGCGGCAGGTGGTGGTGGACGTGTTGGGCGGTGAGGACACCGCGATAGACTGGTCGGAAATCCACGAGTCCGTGAAGGACGACGTGGCCGAATACCTGCACCGTCAGACTCACCGGAGGCCGCTGGTCATCCCGGTAATGCTGGAGGTGTGATCGAGGACGATTCGGGAGGATGATCCGGCACTGATCGAATCGGCGCGCCAACCGGCGGGGTAAGCGCGTCGAAGGAGACAACGGCT
Organism: uncultured Dehalococcoidaceae bacterium; assembly: GCA_964439675.1. Taxonomy (GTDB): domain Bacteria; phylum Chloroflexota; class Dehalococcoidia; order UBA2979; family UBA2979; genus W-Chloroflexi-9. The sequence goes on along the minus strand of CAYTRA010000235.1, from coordinate 2,420 downwards.
ATGGCTCGAGCCAAGACCCGCCGCACGCGTGCGGCGCGCCCTTCGTCGGCGCGCCCGTCATCACGAGGCAGCAACCAGATCCCCGACATCCTGACCGTCGGGCGGTTCCTGCTCCGCCCGGAGATCGCCGGCACGGCGCTGGTGGTGCTCGCGGTCGCCTCGATCCCCTACCTCGTGCCCATCACCGGCGTTGTCGGCGACCTGCGCGACCGCCTGGTGGAGACGTTCGGCCTCCACGTCTTCACGCTCATCGTGATCCTGGCCGTGACCGGCATCGTCCTCACGCTGCGTCGAGGCGGCCTGTTCCGGCGGCACGCGCGCCACATCGCTGGGCTGCTCGCGATGCTCGTGTACCTCGCGGGGATCTTCGGGCGCTGGTACCCGGAGACCTCGGTGGGCTCGGTGGACTTCGCCGTGGTCTCGGCCGGCGGCGACGCCGGGCGTGCGCTGACCTCCGGCCTGTGGGCCGGCCTCGCGTGGTTCGCCACGCTGCCGCTGGGGTTCGCGCTGCTGTGGCCGCGGACGGCGCAGCAGATCGCGAGGAACGCGCCGGGCTGGACCCTGGAGACGCTGCGCTGGCTGTGGGACCTGGGACTGCACCGCCGCCTCTGGGCCGTGATCCGCGCGATCCCTCGAGGCGTGCGCGCACTCAACCAGCGGTTCGACGTCTCACAGCCGGCAAACGAGGTGGACGACCTGATCGCCACGGCGCCGCCGCTCGACCCGATCGTCGCCGACATCGCGGGCCCGGCGGACCCTGACCTGGCGGAGGCCGTGCCGGCGCGCTCGCGTCGACGCAAGAAGGCCGAGCCGGAGGAGGAGAAGACCCCGACACAACTCGGGATGGACATGGAGACCCCGGTCGCCCAGTGGCGTCACTCGGCGGACGGGTGGCAGTTGCCGCCCACGAAGATGCTCACGCCGCAGCCGGCCGCGCAGGACCGCGAGGCCGACAACAAGCGTCGCGCCAGCCTCATCGAGCAGACGCTCGGCTCCTTTGGTGTGGACGCGAAAGTGGTGGAGATCAACGAGGGGCCCACGGTCACGCAGTTCGGCGTGGAGCCCGGGTGGGACGTGAAGACGCGAACCGTCACGGAACGTGACGCGGCCGGCAGCATCATCGTGGACGCGGACGGGAGCCCCCGCACGAACGAGGTGGAGGTCTCCCGCACGCGCATCCGCGTGAACCGCATCACCGCGCTCCAGAACGACCTCGCGCTCGCCCTCGCGGCCCCGGCCCTACGCATCGAGGCCCCGGTACCCGGCAAGGCGATGGTGGGCATCGAGGTGCCCAACGGCTCGACCTCGATGGTGACGCTGCGGCAGGTGATGGAGTCGCCTGCGTACCAGAAGGTGGCGACGAAGGGGCAACTGCCGTTGGCCCTCGGCGCCGGGGTGTCCGGCGACGCGGTGGTGGCGGACCTCGCGAAGATGCCGCACCTGCTGATCGCGGGCGCTACCGGCGCCGGCAAGTCCGTGATGCTCAACGCGATCATCACCGGGCTGCTGATGAACTTCTCGCCGGAGCAGTTGCGCTTCGTGATGGTGGACCCGAAGCGGGTGGAACTCACCGGCTACGGCCCGATCCCCCACCTGGCCTACTCCGAGATCATCGTGGACATGGAGCGCGTGGTCGGCACGCTGCAGGCGGTGATCAACGAGATGGAGACGCGTTACCGGCGCTTCGCCCAGGTGGGCGTGCGCAACATCGAGCGCTACAACGAGAAGGAACCGCGGAAACTGCCCTACTGGGTGGTGATCATCGACGAACTCGCTGACCTGATGCTGGCGGCGCCGTACCAGGTGGAACACCAGTTGGTGCGTCTCGCGCAGCTGGCGCGAGCCACAGGCATCCACCTCATCGTGGCGACGCAGCGGCCCTCGGTGGACGTCATCACCGGGCTGATCAAGGCGAACTTCCCCACGCGCATCGCGTTCGCGGTGTCCTCGCAGGTGGACTCGCGGACGATCCTGGACCAGGCCGGGGCGGAGAAGCTGCTGGGCAAGGGCGACATGCTGTACCTCGCGCCGGACGCCCAGAAGCCGAAGCGCGTCCAGGGCGTCTACGTCTCCGACGACGAGATCGAGGCGGTGGTGAAGTTCTGGACGGACGACCGCTTCAAGAACCTGGTCCCGGAGAAGTTTGACCAGCAGTTGGAGCAGGCACTGGAGGCGGCCGACCAGGCTGGCCCGGACGCCCTGCCCGGCGAGAACACGGACGACCCCATGCTCTCGAAGGCCACCGAGGTGGCCCGCGAGAGCGGCACGCTCTCGACCTCCATGCTCCAGCGCAAGCTGGGCATCGGCTACCCACGCGCGGCTCGGCTGATGGACCTGCTGGAGGAGCGCGGCGTGGTGGGCCCCCAGGAGCCCGGCGGTAAGGCGCGCATTGTCCTGGTGGACAGGGACGGCGACCCGGT
>CAYTRA010000234.1:0-4537 GCA_964439675.1 uncultured Dehalococcoidaceae bacterium | reverse complement strand
CGCCGGTCGCCACACCGGGAGCAAAACGTAGGCCGGGACGTCCATAGACTACGTTCCGCACGCTAGACTCCCGCGGCCGCGAGGGCGCGTGGGTCGACTCCCCCGCTACCAGTGGAACAGCGACCTGAATTGGGGCCGGCGATGAGTTCGTACCGCTCGCGGTTGAAGTCGCTCACGTTCCCGGTGTGGTCGTTCCTTGACCGCTTTGGCCTGCATGTGCTGCCCAAGCACTTCTACACCCCGGTGCCGGACCTCGCCTGGCTCCGAGCAAACCGCCACCTCTGGGGCGAGCGGTCGGAGTTGGTGGGCATCCACTGGAACGCGGACGAGCAACTGGCGTGGCTGCGGGGGACCTGCGCCCCGTTCATCGAGGAGGTCGCCGGCCTCCGCCTCTTCGAGCAATGGAGCGCGTCGGAGACCGGTCCCGGGTATGGGGCGATCGAGTCGCAGGTGCTCCACGCCGTGGTGCGCCGATACCGGCCGAGACGCATCGTCGAGATCGGGAGCGGGACGTCGACGGCCGCGATGCTGCACGCGCTCTCGCTGAACGAGGCGGACGGCAGCACGCCGGCGGAGTTCGTGTCCGTCGAGCCGTTCCCCCGCGCGTGGCTCACGTCTGACCCTCGCGTCCGCCTGGTCCGCGACTACGCGCAGGCCGTCCCCCTCGAGGTCTTCTCGACGCTTGGCGAGGGCGACATGCTCTTCGTGGACTCCACGCACTCCGTGAAGACGGGGTCGGACCGTGGTGCGCATCTACACGGAGATCATCCCGAGGCTCAATCCCGGCGTGATCATCCACTCGCACGACAACTTCCTCCCCTACCAGCACGACCGCGCCGCCTGGTTCAAATACTTCGGGTGGCAGGAGTCCGTGCTGATCCAGGCGCTACTCATCGGGAACCCGCGCCTGCGCGTCCTCGCATCGCTCCCCGCCATGCACTACGACAGGACCGAGGCGCTCAAGACGCTCCTGCCCGACTACGAGCCGCAGGAGGACGACGGTGGCCTGCAGGTGGGCACCTATCCGCGCGGCCACTTCCCGACATCACTCTGGCTGGAAGTGACGGACGCGCCCGTTACCCCGGGCGCTACCCCGCAGTAGACCCCGTGGACGCAAGCCGTCTGGATTCGACTCTCATCCCGCACCAACGCTGATCCTGCCTCGCCGTGCGCCGTCTCGGTGCCTGTGGCGAGAGCGGTGGGAATCGCGTAGCGTCCGCGCTGGCTCTGCCGCCTCCGCCGAAGGGAAGCCCGTATGATCCGTGACCGTCGCCGCTCCTCGATCCCTCTCGCCGGGCCGCTGGTCGCGATCCTCATGGCGGGCGTCGCCCTTGTGACGCTGGTTGCACCGGCACAGGCCGTGAGCGACATCGCCACGCTGCAGGGCAACTTCGTGGCATGTACGGGCACCGCGGGGGCGCCGACGACCGTCGAGTTGACAGGCTCCTTTGCGGCACCGGCGCAGGCCGTCACCATCAACAACGGCTGCGTGGCGGTGCTGGACCTGGCCGGGTTCGACCTCGCCGTGCGCAACATCGTGATCGGCGCGGGCGGGCAGCTGACCGTCCGCGACTCTATCGGCACGGGTAGCCTCACCGCGGACGCCTCCGGCACATCTCGCGTCGCTGGCATCCAGACGACGGGGGCGACCCTGGTAATCGAGGGCGCCACCGTGACGGCTATCGGCGGCGCAGGAGTTGGCGGCGACGGCGGCGGTGCGGGCATCGGCGGCGCCGGCGGCGTGACCGGGGGCAACGGCGCCAACGGTCCTCTCGGCGCCGTAGGCGGCCCAGGCGCCAACGGACCGAACGCCGTCATCGAGGGCACAGATGGCGGCGTGGGTGATATCGGCGGCACTGGCGGCAACGGCGACCCCGGCGGCAACGGCACTGAGGGCAGCAACGGCGCCGCCGGCGGCTCCGTGACCATCCGCAACGCTACGGTGACGGCCACTGGCGGGGCCGGCGGCAACGGCGGTGGAGGGGGAGCCGGAGTCGGCGGCGGCGGTGGCGGCGCCGGTGGAGACGGCGGGGCCGGAGGGGACGGCCGTACCGGTGGCCCGGGCGGTAATGGCGGCGACGGCGCCTCCGGGACCTCCGGAACCAACCCTGGCGGCAACGGCGGCAACGGTGCTGACGGCGGGACCGGCGGGTTGGGCGGCAACGGCGGCCACGCGGGTAATGGCGGGGACGGCGGCAACGGTGGTGACGGCGGCGCGGTGACCCTGGAGGACGCCGACCTGACGGCCACGGGCGGCTCGGACGGTGGTTCGAACGTGAGCGGGGCCGGCGCCGGGATCGGCGGCGGCGGTGGGGGCGCGGGCGGTCTGGCCGGCAACGGAGGAGACAGCGGGGATGGCGGCCCCGGCGGCGACGGCGGCGAGGGGGGCGACGGCGGCAACGGGGCGCTCAACCCGGGTGGCAACGGTGGCGACGGTGGCGATGGCGGCGACGGCGGCAACGCCGGTCCGCTCGCGGGTGACGGCGGGGACGGTGGCGATGGCGGCGGCGGCGGCGATGGCGGCAGTGTGACTGTCCAGTCTGGCGCTTCGGCGACCGCGGTTGGCGGCGCGGGCCTCAGCGGTGCGGCGGCGATCGGCGACGGCGGGCCGGGCATTGGCGGTCAGGGCGGAGACGGCGGAGGCATCGGGGACAGTGGCAACGCGGGGAGCGGCGGGGCCGCCGGTGCCGGCGGCGCCGGCACACCCGGTGGCGCTCCCGGCCTCTCGGGTAACGCGGGCAACCCTGGCAGCGTCCTCGGCGCCGCCGGGAACGACGGCGCTAACGGCGCGAACGGGACCGCCGGAGCCGCAAGCACGCTCGCGTACGGCCTGACGGTCGCCACCGGCGGAACCGGATCCGGCTCAGTGACCAGCGCGCCGGGCGCGATCGACTGCGGCGTGACCTGCTCGGACACGTTCGCCGCCGGCGCCGTGGTTACGCTGACCGCGACGGCGGACCCGGGCTCCACCTTCGACTCATGGACGGGCGTGGGGTGCGCGACCGGCGTGGTGACCCTCGCAGCCCCGGCCGCGTGCACGGCGATGTTCAAGGTGGACGACCCCCCGGTCGAGCCGCCGGTCGGCCCGCTCTACATCGAGGTCCTCACACTCACGCTCCCCGTGACCGGCAACCGGAGCGCGCAAGTCTTCCCCGGCCTGAGCAACCAGGTGGTGACGGGCACCGAGGGCGGCGATACCGCGCGCCTCGTGCTTCCGCCGGGCGTCCCCGGTGACGCGCCTGCCGGCCTGACGCTCGACCTGGGCGTGGTCGACCTCGACACGCTGGTCCAGGACGCGCCCGCGGGCGACGGGACGACCATGCTCGCCTCGTTCCTCACGAGGCTCACCGACACCGCGGGTCGGCCGGTGCCGGGTGCCTTCGCCCCGCCGGGCACCGTCACGCTCACGTTGACCCCCCGGACAGTGGGCGAGACACCCCCGGAAGACCTCGTCCTGATGCGGTGGACGACGCTTGGTTGGGTGGAGGTTCCGGCGGAAGCCGAGGTGGCCTCGGATGGCACGATCACGCTGAGCGCGTCGCTGGCCCAGCAGCCTGCCGTGCTGGCGGTGGCGGCCGCGCCGGAGTGGGGCACGTTCACCACCCCGTCCGCGCCCGAAGGCCTGACCCTCACCACCTGGCACGGCGGCGGCTACGACCGCCTCGACGCGGCGCTGGGCGGCGGAACGGCATGGGTGGCAGTGGACGGTGAGTTCGTGGGCTACGTCCCGGGCGCGCCGGACTTCGTGAACGCGGCGTTCCTGGCCCGCTACCCGGACGGGCTGCCCGCCCCTACGCCCGTCATCGTGGCGCGCTGATCCCCCGAAGCATCGATGCCAGCCGCGTGGTGCGCCACGCGGCTGGCTCGTCCTGCCTCGGACGTACGCCTACCTCGACACCACCATGCCGCCGTCCACGTTGAAGGCCTGGCCGGTGATCCATGCGCCCTGGTCGCTGCACAGGAAGGCCGTCATGTGGCCCACCTCCGTGCCGTCGCCGGGCCGGCGCATGGGGATGCGCTCCATCAGGGCGCTCCAGCGCTCGCTCTCGCGCGGGACGTCATCGAGGCGTGACGTGTCGATGATGCCCGGGCAGATGGCGTTCACGCGGATGCCGTGCGGGCCCACCTCCTGCGCCATCCCGGCCGTGAGCGCCTGCACGGCCGCCTTCGATGAGGCGTAGGCGGTGGTGTTCGCGGGTAGCATCTTCCCGGCGATCGAGGAGATATTCACGATCGAGCCGGGCTTGCCCTCCGCGAGGAGGTGACGGGCGAAGGCGCGGGACATGAGGAACGTGCCGCGCACGTTGACGCGCAGCACCTTGTCCCACTCCTCCACCGGCATTTCCACCACGGGCACCCGGTCCGCGCCGCGCGCGGCCGCCGCGTTGTTCACGAGGAAGTCGAGGCGCCCGAACTCCTCCCGTACGCGCTCCAGGAGCGCGTCCACGTCCGCCTCGTCCGTCACGTCCATCACGATCGGGAGCGCTCGACGGCCCAGGGCGCGGACCTCGTCCGCGACCGAGTCGATGTCGCGCCA
>CAYTRA010000233.1:0-4556 GCA_964439675.1 uncultured Dehalococcoidaceae bacterium | reverse complement strand
GGTGAGATCGGGGCTTGGCACTCCTGCGGCAGCCCCTCTCTGTGTGACCGGGAACATGGGCGACGCTTTGGACCGGCGACATGGGTTGCATGCCGGGGTTGGGCGAGAGCCCAACCCGTTCGTCCTGAGCTTGTCGAAAGGCGGACGGGCTGGGTCACCTCGATGCTGCGCTCGGCCACCTCCGTGCGTAACCGCCACCCAAGCCCTTCCCTCTGTGGGAGCAGGCCCGATCAGCACTCCGCAGTGGCGAGGCGGGCGTCTCTTCCGGCACCGAGGGGCGACCGTGGGGCGGTACACTCCCGCGCGGTACGGCAGATTCGCGGCCGGAGGAGGGCACCCTGATGGCCATGGTGAGCACGACGAATGGGCCGGTGGAGGGGCTGGAGCGGGACGAGCATGGAGGGGCGCATCACGCGTTCCTCGGGATCCCGTTCGCGGCGTCCACGGCGGGGGCGGGGCGGTTTCGGGCGCCGAGGGCTGTCGAGGCGTGGGGGACGCCTCGGACGGCGGTGGCGTTCGAGAAGTCGGCGCCGCAGGGGGATCACCCCATCCAGGGGTTCGCGTCCAGCACGCCTCGGGACGAGGACTGCCTGTACCTGAACGTGTACACGCCGGCGCTGGGCGGGGCGGCCAGGCCGGTGCTGTTCTGGATCCACGGCGGCGGCTACACGCATGGTTCGGGCTCCGAACTGCTGTACGACGGCGGGCCGCTGGCGGTGCGGGGCGACGTGGTGGTGGTCACGATCCACTACCGGCTCGGCGCCCTCGGCTACGCCGACTTCGAGGGGCTCATCGAGGGGGCGGTCCCGAACCTGGGGCTACTGGACCAGGTGGCGGCGCTCGAATGGGTGCGCGACAACATCGAGGCGTTCGGCGGAGACCCCGGCAACGTCACGATCTTCGGGGAGTCCGCCGGGGCGTCGGCGGTCGGGGCGCTGCTGGCGACCGTGCCGGCGCGGGGACTGTTCCACAAGGCGATCCTGCAGAGCGGCAGCGGCCGGGCTTCCAGCAAGGAGGAGGCGGCGAAGGTCACGGATGCCCTCCTGCGCGAGTTGGGCCTCGACCGGGCGAGCGCGGCGAAGGTGCTTGACGTGCCGTGGCAGCAGATCGTGGAGGCGCAGCATCGAGTGGGGATGCGCTGGGGGCCGGTGCGCAACGACGTGATCCCCGTGGCGCCAATGGAGGCGATCCGCCTGGGACAGGCGGCGAACGTGCCCGTCCTCATTGGCACCAACCGGGACGAGGTGAAGTTGTTCAACGCCACGAGCCGCGACCGCGCCATCGACGACGAGGTGCTGCCCGGCATGGTGGCGGAGGCGCTCCCGAAGGCGACGCCGGACGACGTCGCGCGACTGATCGAGGTCTACCGCACGTCCAGGTCCTCGCGCGGGCTGCCAGTGTCGAACGTGGACGTGTACGACGCGATCACGACGGACGCGCGGTTCCGCATCAACGCGATCACGCTGGCGGAGCGCTACCGCGCGTATCCGCAGGATGCGTTCGTGTACCTCTTCTCCTGGGAGTCCCCCGCCCGCCGAGGCGCGTTCGGTTCCTGTCACGCCTTGGAGATGCCGTTCGTTTTCGGCACGTTGTGGGCGCCGACGCAGGACCGGTTCGCGGGAAGCGGGCCGGAGGCGGAGGCGCTCTCGCGGCGGATGATGGACTCCTGGATCGCGTTCGCGCGCTCCGGGAACCCCTCGCACGAGGGGGTGGGCGACTGGCCCGCCTACGACGCCCAGGCTCGTCCCACGATGGTGTTCGACCGTGAGTCGCGCGTCGAGTCCGATCCGTTCGCGGAGGAGCGCGAGGCGATCACGCCGTTCGTGTAGCACCTCGGGAGCGCGGACTTGGTGCGGTGGTGCGGTGGTGCGGTGGTGCGGTGGCGGTACGGTGGATCCAGCAATGGACACCCCGGACGACCCAATGGCCGCGCTCCGCAAGCGATCGAGGATCCTCGACCGGCTGCTCGACGATCGCGGTCGCGTGGCGCGCTGGCCGGTGCGGCGCGCGCAGCAGTTGATCGTGCTCGACCACATCGCCGCGCAGATCGAGGGCGGGCGCACCTACACGGAGCGCGAGATCGGCGACGTGCTGGAGGGCCTCCACGCCTTCCGAGACGTGGCCCGCGTCCGCCGCGAACTGGTGGAACTGGACCTGTTGCGGCGGAAGCGGGACGGCTCCGCGTACTGGAAGCCTGACGACGAGCCGGCCGAGGGCTAGCGCGGCTCTTTACAGCATCCTCTCCTGTAGCCCGACGGCGATCTTCTCCTGCGCGGACATGGGCCGCTGACGCTCGGCGCCGCGAGCAGGGGCGCCCACCGGGAACCCTCGAGGGCGCTCCTGCGCCGCGCGTTCGCTGATGCGCTCGCGGATGCGGGCCACGGTCGCCCTGGCGGCGTCCGCGCTGGCGTCCACGTCCTCCAACGTCTCGCCGTGCACGAGGTCGGGCGGGAGTTCGGGCTCGGCGGCCAGCAGCGCGTCGCGGTAGCGCGCGACGGCCTGGCGCGTGAGGTTGCGCTGCCGCGCGATCTCGCGCTGCGCCTCCGCGAGGGCCTGCTCCATGTGGTCGCCGCCCTCGAGTTCGGAGGCGGCGAGGGCCTCCAGTTCCGCCTGCACCTCGTCCGGCAGGATGTCGCCGTCCTCGCTGACTCGATCAAAGTCGTCCACGAACGGGTCGTCCGATGTGTGTTGGGCCTCGATGTCGTCCGCGTCGGGCGTCTGTTCGAACTCTGGTAGGCCTTCCTGTTCCAGTTCGTCCACGTGCAGCATCGTGAACACCTCCCCCGTGCCGCTAGTGATGCTCCATCCGCTGGTTGCGCCCCTCGGAGGCCGCCCGCATCTGAGGGTGAGGTGAAAATAGAACGGATGTTCGATAGATGTCGAGCGGGAGGTGGCAGCGGAGCAAGGAGGCATGACCTCGACAGCGGGTGAGATGCTGGAGGTGGCCGGCGGTGTCCGGTCGCCGTCCCGGGGGAGGATGAGGACCTCCGAGTGGACGGGCCGCTTTCGTTGCCTGGTGTGACCTGCCTGCACGACGACCGCCGGTTCGAGAAGACGGTGTCGCGTCCCCGGGGTGGGGATCCGGGGGGACGGGCGGTGGAGATGCCAGGCGTCCTGCTACTCCTCGACGTGATGTTGTTTGGGAGGTTAGCCATGGACCAAGTTGAGTATTCAGTGGCGTACGTCGACACGCGTGGTCGGATCAGCCGGGACGGGGTGGAGTTCATCCGCAAGAGCGGTGAGCATCGCACCTCCTTCGTCTCGCGCTATCTGACCGTGCTCGGCAAGGAGGGGTGGTCCCTCGCCGGTATCCAGCACCTGGGCCGGCCGGAGACCGCGTACTACGTGCTCCAACGCCCACTCGCCGAGGGCGCCTCGGCAGAGGCGGAGCAGACGCCGGAGGACTAGCGGCCTTGCTGCTATCGCAGCGGGTCGCCTCAGTGGGCCGCAGGTGACGGCCCGCGCCTGAGCAGATCCCGACCGGCGCTGCCGCGCCGTCGCTAGACTGCGGCGATGGCAACGCAAGCGGCGCGCATCACTCTGCGCGACATGACCCGCGAGGACATCCGCACCGTCCGTCGCATCGAGAGCGCCGCGTACCGCGACGCGTGGCCCTCGCGTGTCTTCGAGAACGAACTGGAGAACGGCTTCGCGCACTACCGCGTGGCCGTCGAGGGTTCGGCCGACGCCCCGCCGTCCGGGGCCTTCCCGGTCTTCCGCCGGCTCCTGGCACGGGGTGCGAGCCAGGAACGCATCGTGGGCTTCATGGGCGTCTGGTACATGGTGGACCAACTCCACCTGGTGACCATCGCCGTGGACCCCTCGCGGCAGGGCGAGGGCATCGGGCGCCGGCTGCTCCTCGACTGCTTCGACCTGGCGCTGGACTCCGAACTCAACGAGGTGGTGCTGGAGGTACGGGAGTCCAACACGCGGGCGCGCGACCTCTACGAGCAGTTCGGCTTCCGCAAGGCGGGCGTCCTGAAGGACTACTACAAGGACAACCACGAGGACGCCATCGTCATGCTCTCCGGCGCGTTGGACACGGAGGCCACTCGCGCCCGCCTCGCGTCCATCCGCGAGGCGCTCCACCAGGACCACCCGACCGCGTTCGGCGCGTAGGCCCCTCAGCGATCGCCCTCGAGCACCTTGCAGAGGCGTTGCGGGGGCGCACGTCATCGCAACGGTTCTTGGTATCCGCGCGAGCGCTTCGGTAGCGCTCCGGCGGTACGGTCGTGGGCGTCATGACCGACGTCACCACCCACAAAGTCACGAGTCACGACGAGGGCGCGCACGCGCAGCAGCGGATGAAGGCCCGAAGCCGGAACGGCCCGGGGCTCTTCACCCGCTTCTCCACCCGCGTCTCGGACCTCGTGGGGTCACCATTCGCGTTCGCGGCGGCGGTCGCCATGGTGCTGCTGTGGGCCGTGAGCGGTCCGCTGTTCGGGTTCTCCTCGACCTGGCAGTTGGTCATCAACACCGGCACCACCATCGTCACGTTCCTCATGGTGTTCCTCATTCAGAGCACCCAGAACCGCGACAGCCGCGCGGTGCACCTG
>CAYTRA010000232.1:0-4581 GCA_964439675.1 uncultured Dehalococcoidaceae bacterium | reverse complement strand
GAGACGCTTCTCGTCGTCCGCCGTCAGCAGGGAGACCTTGCCGATCTCCCGCAGGTACATGCGGACCGGGTCATCGATGCCGGAGACCTCGTCCACGATGCGCTTGGCGGCCTGGACCACTTCGTTGGCCTCGCGGCCCACGGGGTCCACGCGGACGGAGATGCCGTTCTCCGACAGTTGAGCGATGACCGCGGACAACTTCTCCGCGTTCAGTTCAGCCTCAGGGATCGCCTCGATGACGTCGTCCGCGCTCACGTGGCCGGAGCGCCGGCCCTTGGAGAGCAGCGCATCCAGGCCGGCGTCAGCCAGCGCGGTGTCTTCGAATGCCTGGGTCATAGTTCACCTCTTTCGTCCAGGTCTTCGTCCCCGCGGGATCGAAGCCCGGCAGCGACCTGGTATGCGCGCCTCAGCGAACGCTGTCGCCGGGTTGTCTCTGCAAACTCGTCGGCGATCTCACCGACGATCACCGTCGGCGCATCCGGCGCCTCCGCCGATACACCGTCCGAGGCGTCACCGTTCCCAATGCGGCTGCCATCGGGGGGCGGTGCGCCCTCGCTGCGGCGGGCCTGTTTCAGGGCCTCCGCCTGTTCTCTGGCCACGGCCAACAGCCGCTGCGCCTGCCGGCGCGCGCGGACCTCTCGGGCCATGGCGGCCACCATCTCCGGCACGTGCCGAGGCTCGTACTCCGGCAGGGTGGCGCCTCGGAGCGCCTGGTAGCGCTCCCGGATGTCGTCCTCCAGGGTGTCCGCGTGTTCCGCGAGGTCGGCATCCGCCACCCAGGCGTCGTACACGGCGCGGTTCAGTGAATCCTCGAACAGACCAGGGTCGATCGAGAGGGCGGCGCCGCGTGCTTCATGGCGCTGCACGATCAGTGTCAGGAGTTGCGTCTCCCCGTCCGGCAGGGTGGCGCGTTCCTTCTTCGCCGCCTTCACCTCGCGCTTCGTCGCCACCGGCCGAGGGCCGTCCGCGAACGCCCGACGCTCCGAGATGCGGCGGAGGATGGTCGCCTCGTCCACCTGGGCGAAGCGCGCCAGCCGCTGGACATAACTCGACCGTACCACCTCGTCGCCGATGCGGCCGAGGTAGGGCACCAGTTGCTCGACCGCCCTCGACCGCGCGCGCGCATCGAGAGGGTCGACGCCTGCCGTGGTCACCTCGAAGAGGTGGTCCAGCACCGGCCTGGCGCCGGCCAGGAGAGCCCGGAAGCGCTCCGTGTCCTTGCGGACCAGCGAGTCCGGGTCTTCGCCCTCCGGCAGCGCCACCACGCGGATGTCCGCGTCCAGCACCTCCTGGTAGGAGATGAGGCCGCCGTAGCCCAGCGACACGGACGTGCGCTTGTCGGCGACGCCTGCTGCCACCTCCACGCCTCGAAGGGTGGCGGCGGAGCCGGCGGTGTCCGCGTCCAGCGCCAGCACCACGTTGTGGGTGTAGCGCTTCAGCAGGTCCATCTGCTTCTCCGTGATGGCCGTGCCGTTGGACGCCACCACCTCCGTGAAGCCGAAGGCGTGCGCCGCGATCACGTCCATGTAGCCCTCGACCACCACGGCCCGGTCACCTCGCCGGATGGCGTCCGAGGCCCGGTCGAGGCCGTAGAGGTTGCCGCTCTTGTCGAAGAGCGGGGTCTGCGGCGTGTTCAGGTACTTTGGCTCGTCCTCCGGGCTCAACGCGCGCGCACCGAAGCCGATGAGCCGCCGCCGGAAGTCCCGAGTGGGGAACACCAGGCGGTTGCGGAAGCGGTCATACACGCGCCCAGAGTCGTTCCGGATCGCGAGGCCGGCCTCCACGATGTCGTCCTCCGTGAAGCCGCGAGTCAGGAGGTGATCCGTCAGGGCGCGCCAGTCGTCTGGGGCGTACCCCAACTGCCACGTCTCCACGGTCTCCGCGTCCAGACCTCGACGGTCGCAGTACGCGCGCGCCTCAGCCCCGCCCGGCCCGCCGAGGGCTGACCGGAAGAAGATGGCCGCGGCCTCGTTGGCCTGCAGGAGACGTTCGTGCTGCTCGCGCTGCTCGACCTCGCGGGCGGTGGGCGGGCGCAGTTCCACGCCGGCCCGCTCCGCGGTCAGGCGCAGGGCTTCCTTGAAGTCCAGGCCCTCGCGACGTCGCACGAACTCGATGACGTCGCCACCCGTGGAGCACGCGCCGAAGCAGTGCCAGGTCTGGCGCTCCGGATCCACGACGAACGAAGGTGTCCGCTCGTTGTGAAACGGGCAGCACGCCTTGAACGTCCGACCGGACTTCTTGAGTTCTGGAACGTACCCACCAACGACATCAACGATGTCGAGGCGAGCCTTCACGTCGTCGATCGTGGTCATCTACTTAGTTAGACACCACGGGACGTGATCCGTTACGCGCGTTTTGGCGAGATCACCGGAATCTCTGGCGGCGGTGGCAGGGGCTTGAGCACCGGCCGCTCCCGTACCCGCCGGGCCGCCTCCGCCTCCCGACGCTCCGCCGCCTCCACCAGCCCGCGCGCGACCTCTGAGGTCGCGTCCGGGGCGTCAAGGTAGCGCGCCGTGCGGTAGCGGGCGCCGGCCAGGGCGTGGATCACCTGCGGCGGCAGGGGGCGCTCCACCACTCGCTCCTCGGCGCGTTCGCCGGCCGCGAGGGCGACCGCGCGCCGCTCCTCCGAGGCCACTCGGGCCAGCAGTTGCACCACCGTCTCGCCGCCAATGTCGGAGGCGAAGTCGCGCTCCGTGACGCCCTCCAGGGCCGCGAGGAGCACGGCGCGGGAGGCGTCCAGGCGCTCGCGGAGCCGCTGGCGTTCGTCCGGGTCGAGCATGGGGCGAGCGTATCCCTCGATGTTGCTACGTGGTTGGGGCGCTGGCGGTGGTGGGCTGGCTAGCGGGGGTAGACGTTGTTGCTGATATCGTCGTCCAGGATGGCGTTCATGGAGACGTTGATCGTGATCTGGGAGAGGCTCACGTCAACGATCTCCGGGAAGTCGATCTCCATGAGTTCGCCCGGCGGCATCTCCACCGTCCCGTTCTGCCGCCCCAGCATCACCGTGCTGGGCAACGCCTCCCGCACGGTGATGGAGATGACCCCCACGAGGGGTATCGGTGAGTTGTTGCGCACCACCACCTGCAGGTGGTCGTCCGGGGCCACGGTGGAGGCCCCCACGACCTCGATGTCGTTGGGCTGATCCGGCTCCACGAAGCCTGACCAGGAGTTGTTCGCCTCGTCCTCTTCCGGACGGTCGATGGAGGGCACCAGCAGGACGCTGACGGACTGCCGGAGTTGCAGGTAGTAGCCCTCGATGGGGGCGTCCAGCGCCTGGCCGGCGCGCAGCGGCTCGCCGGGCTTCACGTCCAGGGCGATCGGGTCCCGCCCGTCGAGTGAGACGAGGAACTCCCCGCCGGCGTCGCCCGCCCCCTGGTTCACGATGCGCACCATCAGCTGGTTCCCCGCGGAGTACGCGCGCTCCACCACCAGGTCCGGCAGATCCGGTGTCAGCGTGCCGCTCGTCGGCGTGTCCTCGCCCTCGGTGGCCACCACCGGCAGCGAGGCGCTGTCCTCCACGCCGGCGACGGCGTCCGAGGGCACCCAGCCGACGGTGCCGGGCCGTTCGAGCAGTCCCACTGCCAGCCACTCGCCGTCCGCCGACCGGCCGACGATGCGGATCTCGTCCGTCGCGGCCAGTCGCGTCACGATCGCCACGTTCGAGGCAGGCCCGGAGCGCAGTTCGACGGCGCGGGTCAGCCGGGGGCCGTCCTCCTCCGGCGGAGGGGTACTCGTCGCCGTTGGGGTGGGAGTGGCCGCGACCGTCGGTTCATCCTCGTTGGTGGCGGGGAGGATGACGACCACGAAGAACGCGACCACCGTCGCGATGACGACGAAGACGATGGCCGCTCCGACCAGTTCGAAGCGACGACGCTCCTCGACTGGGTCCTCGATCTCCACGCCCTACGACCCCGTCCCCACCAGGACGACTCGCCTGGAGTTGTTGAACTCGCTGGACTCTTCCACCTGGTTCGGTGGGTCGACCTCGATCACGAACAGGCCGGTCTGCGTGACGGTCACCCCGGTGTTCACGGAGGCGCTTCGCCCCGGGCCCAGCGACTCCAGCGGCCCGATGTCCAACGCGCCCACGATCTCGCCGGCTGCCGTGGTGACCCGCAGCGCGACCGATCCAGAGAACGCGCCACGGCCCACATTGGTGATCCGCACCGTCAGGATTCCGGTGGCGCCCACGTCAGCGCTGCTCACCGTCAGGTCCGGCAGGCCCGGCTCGTCGACCAGCGTGCCGCCATCGCCTTCGCCGTCCGCGCCGCCGACAGAGGCCACGTCCGGCACGGCGGCCAGGTCCGGCAGACTCGCCTCCACGAGGTTCGTGGCGGGCAGCCACCCTTCGAGGGTCGACGTGACCGGGTAGATCACGCGGATCCAGGACGAGTCATCGCTGCGGCCCGTGATCCGTACCTCGCGCCCTTCCGGGACGATCCCTACGAGTTCGCCGGATCGGGAGGGCGTCCCGTAGAGGTTGGAAGTGAGCGCCACGCGTCCCGTGGGGCCCTCGACCGTGGCGGTCGCCGTGGCCATCGCCCTCCTGGCGACCCTGATCGCGCCCATCATCCTCTACCA
>CAYTRA010000231.1:0-4638 GCA_964439675.1 uncultured Dehalococcoidaceae bacterium | reverse complement strand
ACCGGCCGTCGCATCGACATCCGCCCGGAGAGCGTCCTGATCCAGGCCGGCGAGGACATGTACCCGCCGCCCGAGCCGAACATGGAGGCGATCCCGGTGGAGCGCCCCGCGGCCGCAGCTGCGGACGCGCTGCGTGCGCCGGAGACGGTCGCGCCGTCCCAGGCGGACTACGCCCGCCCCGGCCTGCCGGGCGAGCGCACCCGCCCCACTCCCACGGTGGAGCCGGTGGCCGAGCCCGAGGAGGAGGTCCGGCTCACCCCGGAGCAGGAGGTGCTGGCCGAGATCGTGGAGGCCGAGGAGGAAGTGGCTCCCGTGGCGGCCGAGCCGGAGCAGCCCGTGCGCCCCGCGCGTCCGGAACGCCCCGCCGCTGCCGCCGGTGGCCTGCGCTTCGCCGAGGAGATCCAGGAGATCCAGCGCCTGGACGAGGACGAGGACGACCGCGGGCCGCGTCGCGACCGGCGCAAGAAGCGCGGCGGCACGCCGGCTCCGGCCCGCGCGGCGCGCCCCGCGCAGCGCCCCGGCCGCCGGTTCGACCTGGACGAGCTGGACGAAGACGAGATCGAAGCCGCGCTGCACGGCGACGACTTCCTGGATGACGATGATGAGGATGGCGACGAGGACGACTACTAGGGGCACGCCTCGACGGGTCCCCCAGCGCACGTGCGTCGCGTGCCGGCGCACGGGTGATCAGCCGTCATTCGTCCGCCTCGTCCGGTCGCCCGAGGATCCCGAGGGCGGGGTGCGGCCCGACGAGGGCAAGCGGCACGCGCCCGGACGCGGCGCGTACCTCTGCCGGAACCGCTCCTGCTGGGAGCGCGGCCTGCGTGGCGCCCTGGCCGGCGCCCTGCGGACCACTCTGACCGAAGATGACCGCCGACGGCTCATGGCCGTGGCGGACACCTTCGCCGACACAACCGATCAGACCGCGCCCGCCTCCAATGCCGGGGCGGGCGAGAAAGAAGGCGAGGAAGCATGACGAATCAGCAGGTGGTGCAGATCCCGCCGGCCATCGTCGTCGGTGACCTTGCCGAACTGCTCGGCGTCACCGGCGTGGACGTGATCAAGGAACTGATGAAGAACGGGGTGATGGCCACCATCACCCAGGTCATCGACTTCGACACGGCGGCCGTGGTGGCGGCGGACCTGGGCTTCGCCCCCGAGGAACAGGGCGAGGGCGACCAGGCCGAGGCGGAAGCCGACTCGGAGGAGGCGGCGCCTCGGACGTTGCGCATCGTGGAAGAGGGCGACGGCCTGCAGCCGCGTCCGGCGGTGGTGACGGTGCTGGGGCACGTTGACCACGGCAAGACCACGCTGCTGGACCGCATCCGCGAGGCCGACGATGCCGGCGGCGAGGCCGGCGGCATCACGCAGCACATCGGCGCGTACCAGGCCAAGGGCCCGGACGGCGCCACGATCACGTTCATCGACACGCCCGGCCACCAGGCGTTCTCCAAGATGCGCGCCCGCGGCGCCATGGTCACGGACGTGGCCATCATCGTCGCGGCCGCGGACGACGGCGTCATGCCCCAGACGCGCGAGGCGATCGACCACGTGCGCGCCGCCGGCGTGCCCATGGTGGTGGCCATCAACAAGATCGACGCCAACAACGCCAACCCGGATCGCGTGAAGCAGCAACTCACCGAGATCGGCCTGGTCCCGGAGGAGTACGGCGGCGACCAGATCGTCGTCCCGATCTCCGCCCTCAAGGGCGAAGGCATCGACGCGCTGCTGGAGAACGTGCAGGTCGTCGCGGAACTGCAGGAACTGAAGGCCAACCCGGACCAGGACGCGGTGGGCGTGGTGCTGGAGGCCAAGACCGACCGCCACCGCGGCGTGGTGGCCACCGTGCTCGTGCAGACCGGCACGCTGCGACAGGGTGACACGATCCTCGCGGGGTTGGTCTACGGCCGCGTGAAGGCCATGACCACCGCCACCGGCGAGCGCGTCACGGAGGCCGGCCCCTCCATGCCGGTCGAGATCCTGGGCCTGAACGACGTGCCGCCGGCCGGCGAGCGCTTCGTCCTGCGCAAGAACGAGAAGGAAGCCCGCGCCGAGGCCGAGGAGCGCCGTCGCGCGCTGGAAGCCGGCCAGATGGAGAAGGCCGGCGTCACGCTGGACACCCTCTTCGGCGAGATCCACAAGGGCAACGTCAAGGACTTCAACCTGGTCCTGAAGACGGACGTGCAGGGCTCCATTGATCCGTTGGTCGCCTCGCTGGAAGACCTCTCCGTGGAGGAGGTCAACGTGAAGGTGATCCACGCCTCGGTCGGTTCGATCACGGAGTCGGACGTGCAACTGGCGGTGGCCTCCGCCGGCGTCATCATCGCCTTCAACGTGGCCACGGAGCCGGGCGCTCGCCGCCTGGCGGACCAGGAGAAGGTGGAGATCCGCGAGTACTCCATCATCTACGACATCCTGGAGGACGTGGAGAAGGCCGTGAAGGGCATGCTGGCCCCCGTCTACCGGGAGGTCCAGGACGCCACCATCGAGGTGCGCCAGGTCTTCCGCCTGGGCCGCCGGAACGCCATCGCCGGCTCCTACGTGCGCGAAGGCACGGCCGTCCGTGGCTCGCGCTGCCGCGTAGTCCGCAACGGCCAGGTGGTGCACGAGGGCCAGATCGACAGCCTCAAGCGCATCGATGAAGACGCGCGCGAGGTGGCCGCGGGCCTGGAGTGCGGCATCATGGTCTCCAACTTCTCGGACTTCGAGGAGGGCGACCAGATCCTCACCTACCACCAGGAGCAGGTGCGCTGAGCCGCCGCACGGAGCGGGTCAGCGACCTGGTCCGGTCGGTCCTGGCAGACCTCGTCCGTCGGAAGGTCAAGGATCCCCGGATCAGCGAGGCGCTGCTCACCTTCACGGAGGTGGATGTGGCGCCTGACCTTTCGCATGCCCGCGTCGGCGTCTCCGTCATGGGCGAGGCGGAGGAGAAGCAGTCCGTCCTGGAGGCGCTGAAGCGCTCCGCCCCGTTCCTCCAGCGCGAGATGAACCGAGAGGTCCACCTGCGCCGCATCCCCAGCCTGGTGTTCTACGTGGACGAGTCCATGGAACAGGGCGACCGCATGACCCAGATGCTCCGCGACGTGGCCCGCTCCGAGGGCCGCGACCTCTAAGGAGCGGTCGCCCAGTCCCGTCCGGCCTGCGGCCGGCTCCTTCGACAGGCTCAGGACGAGCGGGACTGCGAGACCGCACAGGGGTGTGTGACAGTAGGCAGGTCTGATGGTCCGGGGCTTCATCAACGTCGACAAGCCGCAGGGGATCACCTCGTTCGACGTGGTGCGCCGCATCCGTCGCGCGGCGAACACGCGCAAGGTGGGGCACGCCGGCACGCTGGACCCCAACGCCACAGGCGTCCTGCCCATCGCCCTCGGCGAGGCGACTCGGCTGATCGAGGAACTCGTGGACGCGCGCAAGCGCTACCGCGCGGAGGTCATCCTGGGCGCCGCCACCGACACCTACGACGTGGACGGCGAGGTCACCGAGACGCACGACGCGACCGCGGTGGACGAGGCCTCCCTGCTCGCCGCCCTGACCCCGTACGACGGCGAGATCATGCAGCGCCCGCCCGCGTACAGCGCCGTGAAGCGCGAGGGCGTCACGGCCTATCGCGCCGCCCGCTCCGGCCAGCCCCTGGACCTGGAGGAGCGCCCGGTCACGGTCTACGGCATCGACCTCCTCGAGTTCGACCGGAGCGACCCTGCCCGCCCGCGCGCCATCCTGGATGTGCAGTGCGGCAAGGGGTTTTATGTCCGGTCGCTCGCCCACGATGTCGGGCAAGCCCTCGGCGTTGGCGGGCACCTCGGGAACCTGCGGCGTACGCAGGTGGGGCCGTTCCTCGCGGAGGACGCCACGCCACTGGAGGCGGCCGTGCGGCTGTTGGAAGCGAGCGAGCACGAGCGCCTGGTACATGCGCCCGACCTCGTGCTGTCCGGCTGGCCGGCGCTTGTCCTGGGCAGCGACGAGGTCTCCCGCGTCCGTCGAGGGATGGACATCATCGTCATGCCTCGACGGGACTACGTCCGGGGTGACAGGCGCCCACAGGTTCGCGCGTACGGCCCTGACGGGGCGCTGGTGGCCCTCCTGGAGCCCGGACGGGCAGTGGGAGCCTGGCACCCCTTCCGGGTGTTTCCGGCCGATTCCACCCCCTCGGGAAGCCCTCGCACGGATGAGCCTCAGTCTCAGTAAGTGCCGCCGGCGCGTTGACAGTGCCCTACGGCCAGCGTAGGAGTGCGATAACCGCGTTCCATTCGCCGCCCGGGGAGGCGGCGCGATGGTGAATCATGTCGCCCCTGAGGCGACCTGGAGGTGCTCATGGAGGCGTACTGCCTCAAGTGTCGGGAGAAGCGGGAAATGAAGAACCCGAACCCGATCACGATGAAGAACGGCAAGCCGGCGACCGAGGGTGAGTGCCCTGTGTGTGGCACGCGCATGTTCAAGATCGGCAAGACCGCGGCCCACTCCTAGCGGTCCTCCCCAACTCGGTTTGAACGCTGAGACGCCGCCCTTCGGGCGGCGTCTCTGATCGAACCTTCGAGGACGGACGTCATCCGACGCCCCCTTCCGAGGCCACCGCGAGGAACGCAGTCGCCCTCGGATCCTGCACGCTGCTCGCCCGACGCACGCCCACCAGCACCCGCT
>CAYTRA010000230.1:0-4656 GCA_964439675.1 uncultured Dehalococcoidaceae bacterium | reverse complement strand
CGAGCCTCGGGTTCACCTCGCGGAGGGCCTCGTAGCCGAAGCCGAGGCGCTCCATGGTCCCCGGCGAGAAGTTCTCTGTCAGGACGTCCACCTGCCGGACGAGACGGTGGATGACCTCCTTCGCCTCGGGCGCCTTCAGGTCCAGCATCAGGCTCTTCTTGCCGCGGTTCACGGAGAAGAAGTACGTGCTGACGTCATGGACGTATGGCCCGTTGCCACGCCGGCGCTCGTTCTGGTGGACGGTCTCCACCTTCCAGACCTCCGCGCCCAGGTCGGCGAGGATCATGACTCCGTAGGGGCCGGCAAGCGCCCAGGTGAAGTCCAGTACCTTGATGCCTTCCAGTGGCCCCCCCACTGCGCACCTCCTCTGTGATCTCCAGGAATGAGCGGCTAGCGCCCCGTTACCCGCCTGGTCGCTTCGCGGAAGCGGCGCGTCTGGTCGTCGCTGCCGCGCAGGCGGCGGTTGAGTGCGTCCTCCGTGGCCCGGGCCTCCTCGTCCAGGGTGGCGAGGTCGATGACCTGCTTCGATCCCTGCACCGCCTCGGCGGACATCCCTGCGATGGTGTGCGCCATCTCCATCGCTGCCGGAAGCAGCGCGTCCGGCGCGTGCAACGAACTGACGAGGCCCGCCTCGTGAGCCTCGAGGGCTTCGATGGTGCGGGCGGTGAAGATCCAGTCCTTCGCCTTCGTCGCGCCAACGAGGCGAGGCAGGAGCGCGGCGCCCACCACCAGTCCGTACTCCGCACCCGGCAGCCGGAACGTCGCCCCTTGCGAGGCGAGCCGCAGGTCGCACGAGATCGCGAGGCGTACCCCGCCGCCGTAGCAGTAGCCGTTGATCGCGGCGATCACCGGCAGCGGTGTCGCCTGTATCTCGGCAGTCCCGTTCTTGCGCTCGCCGGGTGGCGGGAGCGGGTTGGCGTCCGCCTCCAGCCCCGTCATCTCCGCCATGTCCCCGCCGGAGCAGAACGCCTTCTCGCCCGCGCCCGTGACCACGATGACCTTCACGCCCTCCCCGGGTGCGCGGGCGACGGCGTCGCCGAGGTAGTGGTGCAAGGCGGCGTTGAGCGCGTTGTGCTTGTGGGGGCGGTTCAGGGTGAGCAGGAGGACATCGCCGTCGCGCTGCTGCAGCAGGACGGGTTCCGACTCGGTCATTCGGGCTCCTCGCGGTTTCCAACCCCTCCCGGGTACGCGCGTTATAGCACCGAGGCGGGGTTGCGAGGTTGGCAACGGCTACTCGAGAAGCGCGACCCGTGTGATCGAGGCGATCTCGAAGAAGGTGTCCGCCAGCAGTTCGGGGTCCTCCACGGAGAAGAAGTCGCCCCCTCCGCCGGCGGTGGAACCGATCTCCGCGATCTCCTCCAGCAGGTCGCCGCCGGCGCGGTCGGTGTAGCCGATGGTGTAGATCGAAGCGCCCGTGGCTGCGAGGGCAGCCGCCTCGTTGAGCGCGTAGTTGTCCGCTGACGCGCACGTGGTCACGTTGCTGCACGTGGCGAACGTGGGGTTGGAGTTGGACCCGCCGGTGCGGTAGCGGTTCGCGAAGCCGTCCGAGAGCAGCACCACCACCTGGGACGCTTCGGGGCGCGCGTACTGCTGGATCTGGCGGCGGGCGAGGTAGATCGAGTGGCCGATGTTCGTGTAGCCCGCCGGCACCAGGCCCTCGATGGCGTCCTCGTAGTCCGAGTTCGCCTCGAAGTCGTTGGTGAACGAGAGGTCGGTGCTCGCGTCGTGGGAGTAGGTGATGAGGGCGATGCGGTCCAGCGTTTCGCCCGAGGAGTCCTCCGGAGTCAGCACCAGCCCCAGGTCCAGCGACGCCTCGCGCATGGTGTCGAAGGGCTCCCAGTCACGGCGGCCGTTGCGGTCCGGGTCGCCGGGCGGGTTGGGACAGTTGAGCAGCGGGCCGCCGTGCGTGTCCTGGCACATGGAGCCCGACCGGTCCAGGATCAGGATGAAGTCGCGCGGCTGCGCGTTCGCCGTCGCGACCGCCCGGGCGCCCACTTCCTGCGAGGTGAGCCCGAAGAAGCCGCCGAAGATCCAGTCGAACTCGCGGGTGGCGCGCACCTCGATCTGGGACGGGTCGCCGTTGTAGTTGGTGACCACCGCGAGGTCGACGGCGGCGTCCGACGAGGCGAAGCCGTTGGCCGCGAGGTAGTCGTACGCACTCGACGAGGCGGCGACGAGTTTGGCGCTCTCGTCCGGGTCGCCCTCGCGGCTCGGTAGGTCCTGCGCCGCGGCGAGTGCTGCGAGGTCCACGGCCGTCTGCGCGGAGCGGCGCTCCGCGGAGAACACGCCGACGTCCACCACCAGCACCCCGAACACGATGAACAGGCCCATCGCGCCGATGAGCAGCGGCACCGCCTGCCCTCGTTCGTCCCGGTGCGCCTCGTGGAGGCGGGCGCGCAGTCCGTCGAAGGCGATACGCAGGATGCTCATCCGGTCCTCCCTACCACCTAGGCCACCACCGGCCCGGCCATCAGCAGCGCCACCCACCCGCCGAGGGCGAGCGCGGGCGCGTACGGCACGGCGTCCTTGCGGCTCTGCCCGGCGAGCAGCCAGGCGAGCCCAAGCACCCCGCCGACGAGCGCCGAGACCACCACGACCTCCAGCGCGCCCTCCGGCCCCACGAGCGCGCCGAGGGCCCCGCCTAGTTTTATGTCGCCCATCCCGAGGCCTCCCCTGCTCGCGATGGCGAGCACCAGGAGGAGCCCCCCACCGAGCGCGAAGCCTGCGAGGGCCAGGAGCAGCGCCGCCCACCCGCCGAGGGCGCCCAGCGCGAGACCGGCGGCGACGCCGGTGTACGTCCATGTGTTGGGGATGCGGCGCTCCCGGACGTCCCAGTAGACGGCGACGCAGGTGAAAACCGTGAGGACGGCCCCGGCGGCCACCTCCAGCCCTCCGGAGGGCGTGCCGGCCGTGCTGGCGCCGAGGGCGCCGGCCATCGCGAGGAGTGCCGCCGGGACGAGGTAGGGCCGCCACGCCGCCGGCAACGGCTCCAGGGACGCCTCGAACGACCGGCGCGGAGCAGGAGTGCCTATCGAGCCCATGCGACCTCCCGGTCAGAGTCGAACGCGAGGCGTTCGCCGACGCGCAGACCCAGGCGGTCCGCCTCGCCGGCGGCGAGTTCCAGGACGTGGCGGCTGCCGCCGCCGCCGGCGCTGAAGCGCCACGGGCGGACGTGCGCGCGCACCTTCGCGATCACGGACGCGCGGTCGAGGTAGACGAGGTCGATGGGGTACGCCATGAAGCAGGTGTGCACGGAGGCGCACCCCGGGAACAGCATCCCCTCGCCGGGTGCGGGCGCCGGACGCGCGAGGAGCCCGCGCGTGCGCAGCCACCAGTTGCCCGCCACCACGACGCGCAGGCGCTGCGCAGCCCTCGACGCTCGCGGGGGCGCCGCTGCGGGCGCCACCGCCCGGTCGAGGGCGAACGAGTCAGCCGGAGAAGTAATCGAAGACATTCAGGGCCACCGGTCCCAGCAGCAGCAGGAACAACGTGGGGAAGATGAACATCACCGTGAGCAGGGTGATGCGGAGCGGGAACGTGTTGGCGCGCTCGCGCGCGGACTGGCGTCGACGCTCACGCAACTCGGAGGCCTGCGCGCGCAGCACTCGAGCGATGGGGACGCCGTTGCGCTCGGCCTGCGCGACGGCTCGCGCGAAGAGCGCTACCTCGCGGGAGCCGGTGCGCTTCGCCATGGAGTCCAGCGCCTCGTCGCGGGAGCGGCCGACGCTGATCTCGCGGATGGCGCGCGTCAGTTCGTCCGAGAGCGGCCCGTGGGACTTGGTGGCGACGTTGATGAGCGCCGCCTGCAAGCCCACGCCCGCCTCCACGTTCGTCACCACCAGGTCCATCGCGTCCGAGAGCGACCGTTCGATGACCTCGATGCGGCGTGTGGCCGCCTTGCTCACCCAGTAGCCCGGGAGCGCGATGCCGGCGGCGAGCCAGGCGAGGGCCAGCAGGAAGAGCGGTTTGCCCTGGGGCCAGTAGAGCATCAGCACGAACAGCAGCCCGAGCGCCGGCAGCAACACGCCGAACCCGAGCCACGCCGCGATGAAGCGCCCGACGGGGATGCGCAGCCCGGCGGACTCCAGGCGTCGCGCCAGGCGGCGCTCCATGCCTGCCGGCATGAGCGACATGAGCGTGGACCACACCTCGAGGGCCATGGGGGCCAGGACGCGCTCGGCGAAGGAGCGGCTCTCCGGCGCGGCCTGGGCCTCCTCGAGTTGTTGCACACGGCGGCGGATGGCGGTGCCGGGGCCGCGTCGCAGCGCGCCGATCACCAGGAGGAAGGTGGAGATGCCGACCAGGCCGGCGTAGATCGCGGGTGCGGACAGGGCCATGTCAGACCTCCAGCCGCGTGGCGCGCCGGATCAGGAGGTAGCCGACCAGGTCCGCGGCAAGCGCGAGCACGAGGATGACCCGCCCGAGGGGGTCCGTGAACAGGCGGCCGAAGATCTCCGGCACCATCAGGTTCAGTGCCGCCGTCAGCAGCAGCGGGAAGCCCGCCAGCACTGCCGCGGAGTAGCGCTCGCGCGAGGTGAGCGCGGCTACCTCGGCGCGGAAGAGGTGGCGGTCGCGGATGGTCTTGGCGACGCCGCTGAGGATGGGCGCCAGGCTGCCGCCGCTGGTGCGCTGGATGAGGATGGCCGTGGCGACCAT
>CAYTRA010000229.1:0-4684 GCA_964439675.1 uncultured Dehalococcoidaceae bacterium | reverse complement strand
TCGTCGCGATCGCGATCGTCGTCGTCCCACAACCCATCGAGGGCTTCCGAGAGGCCTCGTCCCTGCCCTCGACGGTCCAGGTCGCGCAGTACGTCGGCCAGGTCGTCGCGGAGATCATCGTCGACGCCGACGAGAAGGACGGCCGCGATGCGAACCCGCGCGTCCGGATCCTGCATGACCTCCGCCAGCGCTTCGACGCGCGCACGGTCTTCCTCGTCGTTGCCGTCGAGCAGGCGGTCCAGGACAGCCTCCAGCCGGGTGTTGTCGCGCGTCCGCAGCGCCTCGTCGAGGGCGGCTCGCAGTTCGAGCGCGTAGGCGTCGATGGGCGCCCGCGAGGGAGTCGCGGTAGCCGTCGGAGTGTCGGTGGCCCGAGTCGCGGTCGGGGTGGTCTCGTCGGTGGCGGTTGCGGATGCCGTCGCTTCGCGCTCGTGCCTCGCGGTGCCGAGGTCCACGGCCGCGCGGGTGCGGTTGGAGGGCACGACACGCACGGTGGGCACCTCGGTGTCCGGCACGGTCTCGACCTCTGTGTCCAGCGCGCGCATGAAGACGCTGCCGTCCACGATGTCGATGGCGATGAGGACGCGCGCGGTCTGCACGTTGGCGGGCACGGGGATGTTGAGGCGGCCGTCCGCCGTCTCCAACACCACGATGCCGTCGCCTTCTGCGTAGCGGCGCAGCCATAGCGAGTACACGCCGGGAGTGACGTCCCCTACATACATGTGCTGTTGGGCTTCACGAGCGCCGGTCGTGGTCACCCCGGGCACCTGCCGGAAGACCACGCCCGAGGGCAGCAGTCCCGTGGCCGCGCCATCCGCGGAGGTCAGGGCCGCAGCCAGCGGCGCGCGCACCGTGATCTCCCCGACGAACGGGATCGCCTCGGGCGTCGCGATGCGGTCCGCGTTCGCGCGCACGACCTGGCCGGTCTCCACGTCCACGGAGGAACCGGCCGAGATGACCCGCACCAGGCCTTCGACCGTCGAGACCTCCGTCTCGCTATCGACGAGCGTCTCGAAGACGGTGCCGTGTGCCTGCACGGTCGCGTGAGGGGTGCGCACCAGATAGGTGTCGGAGCCGGTGATGGGCACCACGTCGTTCCACAGACGGCCGCTCGCCTGGTCGAGCTCGATGCGCCGCGCTTCGCCGACGGACACCTCGATGAGGGACACCTGCGTGCCCTGCGCGAGGGAGGCGGTGGAGCCGTCCGGGAACGTCAGGAGTGCGTGACTGCCCTCGAGGGTGCGCACGGCGTCACCTTCGCCCAGGCTCGCGCCGTCCTCGAGGGGTTGCCAGGCGCCGTCCACCTGCTGTTCCACCTCGCCTGCGAACACGGTGAGGGTGGCTGCCGAGGCGGACGAGGGCCTACCGAAGACGCCGGACACGACCGCGACCGCCAGCAGCGCGACCGCGGCGGCGGGTACGGTGCGCAGCGCGAGCGCGCCCAGGCCCAACCCGCCGAGGCTGAACCCGCCCCAGTCCGCGAACGACGGAGCGCGCAGGCGCGGCATGGAGGGCAACCGGACGCCGCCGATGCGCCTCGGGCGCGGGGGGTCCTGGGGCGTCTCGCGGATGAGCGCCATGAACGCCTCGCGGCGGGTAGGGTCCGGCTGTGGCGCCGCCGGGCGCGGCGCGGAGGCGAGTTCGAACGCTGTGCGAAGCGCCGGTTCCAGTTCCTCGCGGTGGTCGGGGTAGCGGGCCAGGCACTGCTCCACCGTGGCCGTGCCGGACACGATCTGCTGGACGCACAGGTCCAGGACGGACTCGAAGGGAAGGCGTTCGCTCACGGCAGCCCTCCCTGCGACTCGATCTCTCGGCGCAGCGCCTGCAGCGCGCGCATCTGGAGGCCGCGCACCGTGACCTCCTTGCGGCCCATGATCTCGCCGATCTCGCGCGCGGACTTCTCCATCAGGAAGCGCAGCACCAGCACCTGGCGGTGGTCCTCTGACAGCCGGTCCAGCGCCGCGTGCAGGGCGGCCGTCATCTCCCCGGCCAGCACCAGGTCCTCCGCCTCGGAGTCCTCCGGGAGGTCGATGCCCTCCAGGTCAGTGGAGGGTCGGCGCGTGCGGAAGAAGTCGACCATCTGGTTGTGGGCCATCCGATAGAGCCAGGCCCGGAACGGCGCCCCGCGATGTTCGTACCGCGGGATAGCCTGCCAGGCCTTCAGAAACACTTGCTGCGCCAGGTCCTCAGCCACGTCTTGATCCCGTACCCGCACCACCAGGTAGCGAAAGATCTCGGGCTGGAAGCGGTCGTAGAGGGCACCGAACGCGTCGGCATCGCCACCCTTTGCGCGGTCGACGAGAGGACGGATGACCCCCGCATCCTCATCCGTCCCCGCGGAGACGGCACGCTTCCGCGCTTCCGATTGATCCAACGACGGCTGCCCCGTTTCGTTCGGCTCCGCGCCTCGCAGACGGCGGGCGGTCAGGCCACCAGTGTGCCCGATGATGCCGCGAACGGGCGAGATTGCGCCCATCACGATCATCCACTCCGCTCCTCGTCCACGACCCCGCGCACCGAACTCGTTCCGCCGTCCCTGGCTCCGATCGCCTCCTGCGCCACCTCCGCCGCTCTGCGGTCGACGACCGGCCGAGGGGCCTCGCCCTCGCCCGGCCGCCGTCCACGCCTGGCTGACCATCCGTTGTCAGCGAGCCGTCGCTAGTTGAGTCGCCCCACCGCGACCGCGAGCCTCGAGACGCCTCGACGCTCGGGCCGGTCGCGCTCCCGACGCTCTCGCTCGGGGCGCTCGCGCTGGCTGTTGTCCAGCACCTCGCGGCAGCGCTCCACCATCGAGGCGTCCGGGTGCTCGGAGGCGAGCACGCGGCGGCATGCGGCGAACGGGTGCGGCGAGCCGCCCTCGTTGTGCGCGAGCCACGTCCGACAGCGCTCCACCAACGACGTGGGCACGGCCTCCGGGGCCTGCGCCACGCGGCGGCAGATCCGAGCCATCGTGGAGCCCTCGGCGGGGCGTTCGTCCGCCGGTCGCTCCGTCGCCAGTGCGATGCTGGCCTTCGGGCCCGCCTCCGGCGCGGACGTCACGGCCACCGCTCGGGCGGAAGCGGTGGCAGCGTCTACGCTGGAGACGAGGCCGAAGGCGAGCACCAGTGCGCCGGCGACGGGCAACAGGCGCATCATGAATGTGCGTTGCATCTCGTCCTTCCTTCTTGCGGCCCCCTGCGGGACTGTCCGGGCGGAGGCCATCTCTCGTGTTGCGACACCTATAACGGCGCTCTTTTCATTTCGTTCGGCCCTAGGATTCAGGCATGGCACTCGGTCCGGAATTCGACCAACCTCCCGGCCGCTCCTTCCGACGTTTTGACGACGCGGTGAGCCGAGGTCAGGACCGCCTGTTCCGCGTCCTGTGGTTCGCCGTACCGCCGGAGTCCGTGGCCCGTGACGCGCACTTCCAGGCCCTGCTTGCCTCGCGGTTCTTCGCGGATCTCGCGCTACAGGCGCTCTACTACGCCGCGCTGATCGCCAGCGCGAGAAACAGCGACAGCGCGCTGCAGGCGGCGGCCATCGGCGTGGCGTTCCTGCTCCCGGGGGCGATCCTCGGCCCGTGGGGCGGTGCGGTTGCGGACGCGATGCCGAAGCGCGTCGCGCTGGTCAGTGCCTACCTGCTGATGGGGGTGCTGGCGCTGCTGGTGCCGACCACCACGGGCACGGGGTTCCTCGCGATGCTGGTGGTGCTGTTCCTGGTGCGCATCCTGCACCAGGTCTCCCAGCCCGCCGAGTCCGCGGCTGCGCCGTTGGTGGCCAGCCACGAGGAACTGGCCTCCGCCAACTCCTTCCTCTCGCTGTCCTCGTCCGTGGGCGAGGTGGTGGGCAAGGCGCTGCTGGCGCCGGCGGTGGTGCGCTTCTGGGGCTTGCGTCCCGTGACGGTGATCGCGGGGCTGATGTTCTGCTTCTCCGCCCTGCGTGTCGTGAAGTTCCGCCCGAACACGGACGACACGGTCTTCGACCGCAAGCAGGTCCGCCGCCTCGGCATCAGCGAGGCCGTCCGCTGGCTCCTGGATGAGCCGGGCGCGTTCTGGATGCTGCTGCTCGCGGCCATGGCCAGCACCGTGAACGTCGTGCTGGGCACGCTGGGGCCGCAGTACGTGAAGCAAGTGCTGGAGGTGGACCCCACCTTCACGTTCTACGTCTTCGCCCCGGCCTCGCTCGGCGTGGTGGGCGGCCTCGTGCTCGCGCCGCTCACGATGCGGCTCGCGGGCGAGCGAGCGGTGGCCGTGGCCGGGTTCGCCGCTGTCTCACTGGCGATGATGGCGCTCGGGCAGGTGGACCGCGTGTCGGGGTGGTTCGGGTGGATGCTCTTCCTCGATATCCCGCGCGTGGAGGACGACGTGGAGATGGCGGCGGCGATCTCGCTGCTCGTGGGCGCCGGCATCACCCTAGCGGCAGCGGCCACACAGACCTACATCGGCAAGTACGTCCCGGTGGCCATCCACGGCCGGGTGTTCGCGCTCCTCGGCGCGCTCAAGGACGGGCTCGCCATCCCGCAGTTGCTGCTGCTGGGCGCGGTGGCCGCCTCGGTGGGGGTGGGCGTGGTCGTCACGCTCGCGCCGCTCGCGCTCCTCGTGTTCGCGTACGCCCTCGCCCGCGCGTCCACGGCGTGGCACGGGCGCACGCCACGCTCGCGCATCCTGGACGTGTAGCAGCATCGAGACGTCACGAGCCCTCGACGCGT
>CAYTRA010000228.1:0-4698 GCA_964439675.1 uncultured Dehalococcoidaceae bacterium | reverse complement strand
CGATGCGTGCGGCGGCCGGCCCGATGCCGGCGACCCCGCGAGGTGTTTCGACGCCGCTGGCATCGGACCTCGCGCCCTCCGCCATCGGACGTTCCGTCGCGGCTGCGGGGATCACCGGAGCGCCGGCGTTCGCGGAACACGCGGTCACGAGGCATGGCGCCGGCGGGCCGGCGGCATCGACCGCAATGAAGGCATCGAGAGCGACCCGGACCGCGCTCACCGCTGGTCACGCGACAGCGGTTGGTTCACTGGCTCTCGCGCCGGTGGGTGTGGCCCGCGCGTTCTCGCCGGCCCGCGCTGGCGCGTCGCGCCCGGACACCTCGACGGTCGGGGCGACCGGACGAGGGGCGCGCGACGTGGCCCGCTCCGTGCGTCGCGGCTCTGGGTCCGCTGTGGGTGAAGCGGCACGCGGCGTGTCCGCAGGAGCGACCGGCTCCACGGCGAGCGCCTCACGGCTGCCGGCGGCGCCCGCGCTGCTCGGCGGTTCCGTCCCGATGACGGGCTCGCCCGGTGCAGGCGTGCTCGGCGGCATGACCTCGACGAGGGCGCCCGGCGCGGCGAGCGGCAGCACGTCGCCGGCCACGCCTCGCTCGGCCTCCAGCAGCCCTCTCACCATCGCGC
This sequence comes from uncultured Dehalococcoidaceae bacterium, assembly GCA_964439675.1. Classification (GTDB taxonomy): domain Bacteria; phylum Chloroflexota; class Dehalococcoidia; order UBA2979; family UBA2979; genus W-Chloroflexi-9. The sequence goes on along the minus strand of CAYTRA010000228.1, from coordinate 4,077 downwards.
GCTCCACGGTCGGCACGCTGCCCGTCTCCGGCGCCGGCGCGATGGGGGGCGTCGCCAACGCGGCCGGCGAGGTGGCTCGCACCGTGGCGCAGGAGGCCGCGTCCGAGCAGGTGGCGCGGTTGGCGGACGCGTCCGCGGTGTCCTCGGTGAGCCGGGACGCCCTCGGCGTGACGGTTGGGGCGGGTGAGGTGCAGCGCAGCCCGGCGTCGCCGGGCAGTGCCGACGCCGGCACTCGCGGCGGGCACGGCCCATCCGAGGACGAGCAGCGCGAGTCGCTGATGAAGTTCGCCACGTCCGATGAGTTCGAACAGCGCGTGATCGAGGCGCTGGAAGACCGGTTGCTCAGCCAGATCGAGCGGCGCGGTGGCCGCTACGGAGGGTGGTTCGCATGACGGCGCCCGTGAAGGCCTACCTGGAGACGGAGACGGGGCAGCAGATCCCGTTCCTGTTCAACCCGGCGACCATTGACGTCAGCCGGACCGTCAGTTGGAAGCCGCAGGAGTCGCCCGGCGAGAACGCCCCGTCCATGACATGGGACCGGGGCCAGGCCGCGACCATGAAGTTCGACCTGGTGCTGGACACTACGGACACCGGCTCGGACGTGACGGTGCACACGAACAAGTTGCTGGACCTGACCAAGGTGGACTCGCAGAAGAAGCGTCCGCCCTGGGTGCGCCTCGGCTGGGGGCGCATGTCCTCCTTCAAGGCGGTGATCACCTCGGTGACGCTGCAGTTCACCTACTTCTCGGCGGCCGGCGTGCCGCTGCGCGCGCGCGCCACGGTGAACCTGACCCAGTACCAGGACGAGGGCCGGCAGCCGCTCCAGAACCCCACCTCCGGCACGCGTCGGCTGGACCGTCTGCACATGGTGCAGCCGGGCGAGACGCTGGACCGCATCGCCTACGGCGCCTACGGCGACCCAACGAGGTGGCGTGTCATCGCCGAGCGCAACAAGATCACGGACCCGCTGCGGCTGCGGCCCGGCACCCGCCTGATCCTCCCGGAGCGAGAGGCGGTGCCGCGTGGTCACTGACACCTCGATCGCCAACTACGAGATCAAGGTGGCCGGGAAGCCGCTCTCGGACGCGCTCCAGGCGCAACTCGCGCTCGTCCGCGTGGAGGAGTCGCTGTCGCTGCCGTCGTCGTTCTCGCTGCGCTTCTCTGACCCGGGCTTCAGCCTGCTGGACGACGAGTTCATCGCCGTGGGCTCGGAGGTGGAGATCGCCTTCGGCTGGGGCAACGCCAAGACCACCGTCATGCGCGGCGAGGTCACGGGCGTACAGGCGGAGGCGAGCCGACTCGCGGGGTTCGAGGTGGAGGTGTTCGGCCTGGACAAGATGCACCGCACCATGCGAGGCACCAAGTCCCGGACGTTCCAGAACCAGTCGGATGCGGACGTCGCGCGCAAGATCGCACAGGACGCGGGCCTGACTCCGGACATCGACTCCACGGGCGGGCCGCACACGCTCCTCTTCCAGGTCAACGAGACCGACCACCAGTTCCTCCGCAAGCGCGCGAGGCGGATCGGCTTCGACTTCTGGGTGAGCGACGGCAAACTGCACTTCAAGCAGAGCCAGACCGCGAGCCCCGTGACCGCCACCTGGGGCGCGAACCTATTCCGCCTGAAGGCGCGCATGTCGGCCGGCGGCCAGGTGAACAAGGTCTCCGTCCGAGGCTGGGACGACGCGACGCAGAAGCCCGTGGTCGGCACCGGCACCACGAACCCGGCCGAGCCTTCCACGGCCACGTTCTACACCGACGCACTCAAGGACGCGAAGACCAAGTTCGGCAGCGTGGACGCCACCGTCTCTCGCGAGGTGATCCAGGACCAGGCGGACGCGAACAACGTGGCGAAGGCCTACCGCCAGCGCCTCTCCACGTCCGGCCTGGTCGTCCGAGGAGAACTGGACGGCAACCCCAACCTGGGCGCCGGCAGCAAGATCAAGGTCGACGGCCTCGGCTCGCGGCTCGGTGGGACGTACCTGCTGACAGGCGTCGAGCACGTGTTGGGCATCGGGCAGCCGTACGTGACGCGCTTTGTCTCCTCCGGTCCGGAGCCGGTCGACTTCGCCGGGCTGGTCGCCGGCGCCGTGGACGCCACCGGCCAGGTCCGAGGTGGCCTCGAACTCACGGTGGGGACCGTGACGAACAACAACGATCCGGACGGCGCCGGCCGAGTGAAGGTGAAACTACCCGCGCTCGACGATCAGCATGAGACCGGCTGGGTGCGCGTCGCCACCCCCGGAGGCGGCAAGACGCGCGGCTTCCAGATGCTCCCCGCCGTCAACGACGAGGTGCTCGTGGGCTTCGAGCACGGCGACCCCGCCCGCCCGTTCGTCCTCGGCGGGTTGTGGAGCAAGAAGAACAAGCCGCCGGAGGCGTCCTTCCAGAAGAACGGCGTGGTCGAGAAGCAGGTCTGGACATCCGGCAAGGGCCACAAGATCGAGATCAGCGACGCGGGAGATGGCGAGGTCAACCTCGTCATCAAGGGCACCAAGTCCGCGATGAACCTCAAGAAGGCGGAGGTGAAGATCGCAGGCGACAATAAGGTGAAGATTGAGGCCAACGACATCGAGGTGGTGGCGAAGGGCAAACTCACCCTGAAGGGTCGCCAGGTCGAGGTAAACGGTTCGCAGGACGTCACCATCAAGGGTGGCATGATCAAGCTGAACTAGCGGACTGAGTCGGAGCGGGGACCGAACATGGGCCAGCCGGCAGCGCGTCAGAACGACCAGGTGATGGGCGTGGACATCCACATCATCATGGTCCCCAACCCCACCGGTGAGACCCCGGTGCCCATCCCGCACCCCTTCGCCGGCAAGATCACGCAGGGCTGCTCCACCAACGTGAAGATCGAGGGCCAGCCGGCGGCCGTGGTGGGCAGCATGGTGAAGAACAACATGAACCACATCCCGCAAGGGCCGCGGTTCCAGAAGCCCCCCAACAACCAGGGCAAGATCAAGCTGGGTTCCTTCACCGTGAAGATCAACGGCAAGAACGCCGCGCGCGCCGGTGACATGGTGGAGACCTGCAACGATCCCATGCCCATGCCCACCTCCACCATCGCCAAGGGCGCGAAGAAGGTGCTCATCGGATGACGGACGCCCCCGACTTCGTCGGCCGTGGGTGGACCTTCCCTCCGAGCGTGGACTCGCGAGGGCGCATCGCGCTGACCGGCGGCATCGAGGAGATCGAGGGCGCCATGCGCATGATCCTGCTCACGGCCCCGGGCGAGCGGGTGATGCGCCCTGAGTTCGGTTGCCGGGCCTGGGACTACGTCTTCCAGCCCATGAACCCCAACACCATGGGCATGATCGAGACCGCCGTGGAGGAAGCCCTGAACCGCTGGGAGCCCCGCGTCAACATCGAGGCGGTCCGGGCCGTCGAGGACAGCACGCGGACGGGTACCGTCGCCGTGCAGGTGGATTACTCCGTCAAGGAGACCAACGACCGTCGCAACCTGGTCGTGCCGTTCTACGAGATCGGGCAGGAGCCATGAGCCTGCCCAGCCCCTCGCTGGACGACCGCACGTTCCAGGACCTGGTGGACGAGGCGAAACGGCGCATTCCGGACCTGGTTCCGGAGTGGACGGACCACAACGTCTCGGACCCCGGCGTCGCGCTCATCGAGTTGTTCGCCTGGATGACGGAGACGCTGCTCTACCGACTGAACCAGGTGCCGGACCGCCTGTACCTGAAGTTCCTGGAGTTGATGGGCGTCAGCCTGTACGCCCCGGCGCCGGCCCAGGCCATGGTCACCTTCCGTCTCTCTGCGCCGCAGGAGGAGCCGGTCGTCGTCGCCGCCGGCACGGAGGTGGCCACGCTTCAGACCGCGGACACGGAGGCGGTGGTCTTCCACACCTCGCGCGAGTTGGAGATGCGTCCGCCCTCGCTGGTGGCGGCGCTCACCGGCACCGGAGGGCGCATCGCGACCTACGTGGACCGCTGGGACGACTTCCGCTTCGAGCGCCAGGGCATCGCCTGCTTCGCAAACCTGGAGCCAGGATCAGCCGCGTACTTCGGCTTCGAGACGTCGCTCGCCAGCAACATCCTGCGCTTCGAGATCACCGCGAACGCG
>CAYTRA010000227.1:2162-4700 GCA_964439675.1 uncultured Dehalococcoidaceae bacterium | reverse complement strand
CGCCGGCGTCGTCCGTGAGGCGGCCGCCGGCCTCCTCCACGATCACGAGCAGCGCCGCGAGGTCCCACGCCGACGGCCCGTACTCGTACATCGCCTCGGCCGCGCCCTCCGCGACGAGGCAGTGCGCCCAGAAGTCGCCATAGCCGCGCTCGCGCCAGGCGCGGTCATTCACGGTCTGCGCGTTCGGCCAGCGCTGCAGGGCGTACTTCATGCTCCCGTTAAGCATGTGCGCCTCCGCGATCGAGGCGACTGACGACACATGGATGCGCTCGCCCGCGTGCCCGCTGCCCGTCGCACCTCGATAGGCGCCCAGCCCGCGGGCGGCCCACCATCGAGTGCCCAGCGCGGGCGCCGAGGCCACGCCGAGTTGCAGCGTGCCGCCGTGCTCGTACGCGATGAGGGTCGCCCAGATCGGGAGCCCTCGCGCGAACCCGTGCGTGCCGTCAATGGGGTCGATGATCCAGCGGCCGGCGCCCTCCTGGCCGGGCGAGTACCCCTGCTCCTCGCCGAGGATGGCGTGGTCCGGGTACCGCTCCGACAGCACCTCGCGCAGCCGGGCCTCCACGGCCTTATCGGCGCGCGTGACCAGCGTCCCGTCCTGCTTCGTCTGCGTCCCCAGGTCGCCTCGATAGAACGACATGGCGATGCGGTCTGCCTCGTCCGCCATATCGAGGGCAAACGAGAGCAGGTCGCGGAGTTCGGCGTCGGGCAAGGAGTGCACCTGCGTCATGTGGCGAGGCTAAGATACGGCCGCGATAGGTGCTCGTTCCTCGGTGGGGAGACCGCATGCCGCCGCTCATCCGCTGCGCCACTCCCGGGGACGCCGATGGCATCCAGGCAATCTACGCACCAATCGTCCGCGACACGGTCATCTCCTTCGAGTACGTGCCCCCGACCATCGAGGAGATGCGCCGCCGCATCGAGGCCACCACCGCGCGCTACCCCTACCTCGTCCTCGACTGCGAGGGCCTCGTCGCGGGCTACGCCTACGCGGCCACGTTCAACGAGCGCGCCGCCTACGACTGGTCCGTGTCGACCTCGATCTACCTCCACGCCGACTGACGCGGGCGCGGCGCGGGTCGCGCGCTGTACGAGGCGCTGATCCCCGCCCTCCGCCTGCTCGGCTACCGGCAGGCCTACGCCGGCATCACCCTCCCTAACGAGGCGAGCCACGCACTGCACGAGCGCGTGGGCTTTCGCCACGACGGCACGTACGAGCACGTCGGCTACAAGCACGGCGCGTGGCATCCCGTCGGCTGGTGGCAACTCCTGCTCGACGGCCCTGACGACGGCGACCCGCCGCCCCCGCGCCCCCTCGCCGAGATCGCGAGCACCGAGGCGTTCCGGGCCGCCCTCGATGCCGGGCTCGCGTACCTGAAGGCGTAGCGCCCGCTACTCCCCCGCGGCCACGAGGTCCCGCACGTACTCCACCGCCGCCCGCACCCCCGCGATCTGCATCTCAAGCGACATCGAGGGCGTCCCGCCGCGTTTGCCCTCGACCTGTTCGGGCAGGTACGGGAGGTGGATGAAGCCGCTGGGTCGGTGCAGGTCACGCTGCGCCAGGTGGTGCTGCATCGCGTAGGTGACCTCGTTGCAGATGTAGGTGCCGGCGCTGTTCGACACCACGGCCGGCGCCCCGGCGGCCGAGATGTGCCGCGCGAGGTCATGCACCGGGAGTTGGGAGAAGTAGCCGCCCGGCCCGCCGGGCACGATCGGCTGCTCGCGCGCGTCGCCGTCCTCGCCGTCTCGCTCCACGAGCACGTTGATGCCCACGCGCTCCACGGAGAGCGCCACGCGTGCCCCCGCCTGCCCGAGGCCGAGCCACGCATCGAAGTCGCCCTCGTCGAAGGCGGGCGCCAGCACCTCCAGCCCCACGCCTCCGCGCACCGGCAGGATCAGCGGAGTGACCTCGACGCCGTCCGGCGGAGCCGCCTCGATGGCGCGCACCACCTCCTGCGAGGGGTTCACGGACTCGCCACCGAACGGTTCGAAGCCAGTCAGGAGGAGTCGCATGCCCTCAGGGTAGCCCGTTTCCCTCGAGTCCCCCTCAGGGACGCTCCCGCACGTCCTGAGCCTGTGGAAGGACCCCGCCGAAGGCGGACGGGAACGTGCAGGTGGGGCCTACGGATCCAGGTTCTCGAGGTCACCCGTCTCGAAGTTGAGGCGCCGGTAGTAGCAGTTGCGAGGCTCGCCCTGCGCGTTTTTCGTGTGGCAGATGCCCCCGCGCTTCGGGCGCACGATGTAGACCAGCGAGTTCTGCTCGCAGTTCACGCGCACCTCGAGGAGGTCGAACGTCTCGCCGGACGTCTTGCCCTTCTCCCACAGTTCGTTGCGCGACGTGCTCCAGAACACCGCCGTCCGCGTCTCGATCGCCGCGCGCAACGCCTCGTCATTCACGTACGCGACGAGGATCACCTCGCCGGTGTCCGCGTTCTGAACCGCACACGGCACCACGTCCGAGGACGCAGCCGCCTTGGCCAACTTCTTGAAGTCGAGCGTCAGCGCAGCGCCCTCCTCGAGGGCATTCGTTGAGGTCAT
>CAYTRA010000227.1:0-2062 GCA_964439675.1 uncultured Dehalococcoidaceae bacterium | reverse complement strand
ACGCCGTCAGCGTCTCCTTCGTCGAAGGAACCTGGCCCGCGATCCGGGCATCGAACGAGGTAGCAGCGTCCAGCGCGCGGCCGAGCGCCTTCATCGTCGCCTCCGCGATGTGGTGGTCGTTGGCGCCCGACAGTTGGCGCACGTGCAGCGTGAGCCGCGAGGTGGTCGCGAACGAGCGCAGCACGTGCGGCACCATCTCCGTCGGTACGTCGCCGATGCGCTCGCCGACGAAGTCGAACGACGTCGCGGCGAACGGCCGGCCGGAGATGTCGATCACGCACTGCACCAGCGCCTCGTCGAGGGGTACCAGCGCGTCCCCCATCCGCACGATGCCCTCCCGGCCGCCGAGCGCCTCGTCGAACGCCTGGCCGATCACCAGCGCCACGTCCTCCATGGTGTGGTGCTGGTCGATGTGCAGGTCGCCAGTCGCCTCCACCGCGAGGTCGAACCGCCCGTGGCGCGCGAACGCGTTCAGCATGTGGTCGTAGAACCCGAGGCCGGTCGAGACCTGGGCCACGCCTGTGCCATCGATGTCCAGCGTGACGCGCACCTGCGTCTCCGCCGTGTTGCGCTCCACCGTCGCGCGGCGCTCGCGCTGCACCAGGTCAGGCATTCGCACTCTCCTTGCCGGTCTCACGGCCAATGTCACGGAAGGCCTCGATGATGCGGTCGTTCTGCTCCGGGAGCGCCATCGATATCCGGATATGGTCCTGCAAGCGCGGGTGGTCGATGTAGCGCGCGAAGATGCCGCGCCGCCTCAACTCGTCCCGCACGAGGCGTCACGACCGTCCGTCGAGGCGCATCAGCAGGAACACCGCCTCGCTCGGGTACGGATGCACCCACCCTAACGCGGCGAGCGCCTCGGCCATTCGGTCGCGCTCGGCGGCCAGGGTGCACGCCCGCTCATCGAGGACGGCCGAGTCCTCGATGGACGCGATCGCCGCGGCCTCCGCGGCGGCATTGATGTTGTACGGATCCTTCGCCTGCATCAGGATCGCGGCCGTCTCCGGGTGCATCACGCCGTAGCCGATGCGCATCCCCGCCAGGCCGCCCCACTTCGAGAACGTGCGAAGCACAACCAGGCCCGGCGTCTCCGCCGCCCGCTTGGCCATCGATGGTTCCTGCGAGAACTCGATGTACGCCTCGTCCACCACCAGCATGTTGCCGGTCTCCAGCAGGCGGTCCACCAGGCTCAGCGGGAGCGGGTTACCGGTGGGGTTGTTCGGCGACGGGATGAACGTCACCTTCGACTGCATGGAGGCGTCCACGAGGCCCTCGGTGTCGAACGCCCAGTTCTCCAGCAGCGGCACGTCCAGCACCTCGGCGCCGGTGACCTGCGCGTTGAACGCGTACATCCCGAACGTCGGCGAGGCAGTGACGATGCGGTCGCCCTCGTCCACGAAGAGGCGGAACAGCATCTCGATCAGTTCGTCGCTGCCGGCCCCGCAGACCACCGCCTCCGCCGGCACGTCGAGGTGCCCTCCGATGGCGGCGCGCAGCGCCTTCTGGTCCGCGTCGCCGTAGCGCCCCGGGTCGTACCCCACGCGCTGGAGGGCCTCCAGCGCCTTCGGCGATGGGCCATAGGGATTCTCGTTGCCGTCCACCTTGATGACGTCCGCCAGGTCCAGGCCAAACGCCTCCGCGACCTCGGCGGGGTCCTCGAGTGCGGCGTACTCCGGCAGCATCTGCAACGAACGGCGCAGCGCCGCCCTCGCGTCGAACGTCGCCATGCTCAGCGCCCCTCCAGCCGTCGCTCGATGCTGCGAGCGTGGGCAGTGAGGCCCTCCGCGCGCGCCAGGTTCGCGGCGTACGGCCCCAGGCGCTGTACGTCGTCCTCGCTCAGTTGCACCACGGACATCACCCGCAGGAAGTCCAGCACCGACAGTGGCGAGGCGAACCGCGCCGATCCGCCGGTCGGCATCACGTGGCTCGGCCCGGCGGTGTAGTCGCCCAGCACCTCCGGCGAGGACTCGCCGACGAACACGCCGCCAGCGGAGCGCACCAGCGGCAGTAGCGCCTCTGGCTCCGCGACCAGCAGGCAGAGGTGCTCCGGCGCGAACTC
>CAYTRA010000226.1:4187-4700 GCA_964439675.1 uncultured Dehalococcoidaceae bacterium | reverse complement strand
CCCCCCGGGGCGGCTTTGTTGTTGTTTCTGGCGATTCCCTCTAGGTCCTCGGTGCGGGGCTTGACCCCGAGACCATAGAGGCGGGGCGTTCAGGGGTGTCACGAGGTCGATGTTCTCAACCGACACCGGAGGAGGATAGGAGTGTTCAAGCTTTACCCAGACGCCGAGGCAATCGATCGCGAGGGCCATCCGTGGCGAGGGACATTAGTGGCTTGGGATGCGGACGGGCTCGATCAGCTAGGGCAGTTCTCGGCAGCAAGACGAGTCGAGATTCCATCGACAGCGGAAAACGAACCGTGGTCCGGGATGTTCATCATCCTCGGCGCACGCACGCCACAAAGTATCGGTGCGGTGCGAGTCGGTCAGCTGCACCATCTCCGTGTGGTTGTTCAAACGACGCGTATGGATTCTGAGCATCGCCCCCGGACGATTGGCGGTTACCGGGCAGGCGATGAAGCGCCCATCCCTAGGTGGGTAGCTGGCATCTCAGGTGTAGATGCGTGGCCCGAGTGG
>CAYTRA010000226.1:0-4177 GCA_964439675.1 uncultured Dehalococcoidaceae bacterium | reverse complement strand
CAGACCAGCACGAGGAGCGTTCGTCGCCTCCGTCTGCGGAGGCAGAGTTGATTGCGGCGACCACACGCAGAGCCTGGCGCGACCGCGCCCTCAACCTCGTCGAGGAGCTCGCCGCCGAATGTCTGCGGAGTGACGACGACGAGACGCGGGCCGCGGGGCACCTCGCAATGGCCGCCGTTGAAGGGCTGAGGCCCTACGCCGGGGCAGGGCTCAATCTGCCTGACAGGCGGGCTGCGTGGGGCGGCGTCATCACTGCGGTTGTCGACTTCATCCCGAAGGGTAGAGAAGCCCTCAGGCTTGCGGAAGCTGTGCGCCAACTCGCTCGGGCGTACGGGCTTCTCGGTCCAGAGAACGAACGGGCCTAAGGGTGGGAGAGCAAAGACAGGTCGGGGTACGTGGGTCGCATCCAGTCGGTCGCCCCCAACGCTCGTCACCGCGTGCGGCGAGACAAAGGAAGTCCCGAAGAACTCCTCCGCCGGGGACTCTCGCGGCGTGAGATTGTCCGCCGCCTCGGCAGCAGCAGGGGTGGCCGGCCCCGCGATATCCGGTTGAGTACGCCAATCGACGCCAAGGCGAGTAGCGAGCTCATCGCCGAACTTCTTCTTGGGGAAAGCCGCCCCCCGGGGCGGTTTTGTTGTTGTGCCGCGCGATCGCATGCGACGGTGGAACTGCCATGCGCCTGCGCAACGACGAGTCCGGCTATGGGGCGGTCACGAAGGTTCTGCACTGGCTGACGGTGCTCGTGATCGCGGCGCAGTTCGTCGTTGGCTGCACGATGGACGCGGACGACGCCGCCATCGACCGCGAGGACGAACGGATCGACCGCCTGGAGCACCTCGGCGAGGACGCGGCCGAGGCCCGCGGTGAACAGGCTGAAGAAGCCTTCGAAGCGGAGATCGAACGGCTGCGGGACGAACTGGACGCGCGCGAGGACGAGTACGTCTCCGATGCGTTCTCGAACGTGTTCTCTGGCGATGCGCTGGCGGACGGCCTCTCCCTGCCCGAAGCCCACGTGTTGCTGGGGCTGTCGCTGATCCTCCTCGGCGTAGTTCGGCTGTCGTGGCGACGCACGACGCCACTGCCGCCGTGGGCTGAGCACCTCAGCAAGGGCGAGCGTCGGCTGGAGGCGCTGCTGGAGCGGCTCCTCCTCACGCTCCTCCTCGTTGTGCCGGGTACGGGACTGTTGCTGGTGGCGGGAGAGACGGACTGGCTGGTGGTGCACGTGGCGGCGCAGGTGCTGCTGCTGGGCGTCATCGCGTTGCACGTCGGCCTCGTGCTCAAGCACACCGTGCTGCACCGCCACCGTCATCTGCGGCGCATGCTCTGAGCCTCGGAGGCCCGTGCCTACCCCGCGAGCGCCTCCAGGCGCTCCGCTAGGCGGTCGGCGCCGAGGGCGCGCAGGCGTTCGGCGCCGGCGTGCCAGTCTGGAGCACCCTGCGGGAGGGTGACTGGCACCTGCGGGCGCATGCGGACCACCTCCCGGAACTTCAGGATGAGGTCCGCCTCGGCGGCGCGGGTGCCGGTCTCGAGGAAGGCGTCCAGCGTGCCGTGCTTCAGGAGGAGCGACGCGGCGGTCTTCGCACCGATGCCCTTCGCGCCGGGGATGCGGTCCGAACTGTCGCCGGCCAGCGCCTTGAAGTCCGGCACCTGCTCCGGCAACACACCGAGCCGATCTACCACCTCGCGAGGGCCGATGCGGTCCATCTCGCGCACGCCTCGGCGCGGCGAGAGCACGGTCACGTCGTCCGTGACGAGTTGGTAGGAGTCCTTGTCCGTGGTGAGCAGGAGGCACGTGCCGCCGGCCTCCACTTCGCGCTCTGCCGCAGCAGCCATGAGGTCGTCCGCCTCGTAGCCCTCCGCCTTGCCGACGCCGAAGCCGAAGGCGGCGCAGAGGTCCGGGAGCGCATCCAGTTGCGCCAGGATCTCGGGCTCGAAGATGCGTCCCTCCTGGTAGGACGGCCACAGTTCGTGCCGGTACGTGGGTACGCCGAGAGTGTCCCACGCCACGAACACCCCTCGAGGCGTCTCCGCGGCCCAGACGTTGGCCAGCATGCCGAAGAAGCCGCTGACCGCGTTGATGGGGCGACCGTCCGCGCCTCGGACGGTCTTGGGCGTGGAGTGGTAGGCACGATGCGCCAGGTTGTCGCCGTCGATGATGAGCAGGGGCCGCCGTTCCATCCGGCGAGTGTGCCACGCCCGTGGCGAAGCGGCCTGCCCACGCTGTGCCCGTTCCCCGTCTACGCCCCGGCGTCCCCCGCGTCGTCGCCGGCGTCGGCATCGAGGGGTTCGCCGCCCTCGATGGGCTCGCTGGGCTCGGGAGCGGGTGCGTAGCCGGTGCTAGGGCGCTCCTTCGGCTCGCCGGCGGCGATGGGTGCTACGTCCTCCTCGGCCTGTTCGCCGAAGGGGGCCTCGTCCGGGGTGTCCTGGTTGCCTTCGTTGCGTTCGTTGCGATCCTGCATGCGCTCCTCCTCGCTCGGTGCCCCACCCTCGACGATTCGGGGCCGGGGACGGACAACGAGGCCGCGGCGAGCGCTACCAACCTCTAACAGTTCGGCCTCGAGAGGTGGGTCACCGAAGCGCATTGCCACCTGAGCGGATGCTCTGCGAGACTGCGGGCGGCCGGGCGGTCAGGTGATGGCATCCATTGCCCTTCGAGGAGGAGTTGCGCGTGAGCGACAGCAAGAGCGACGAGGTCCTGATCACGGTCGAGGACGGCGTCATGCTGTTTACGATCAATCGCCCGGAATCCATGAACTCCATGAGCGCCGCTGTCAGCAGCGGGCTGCTGGAGGCCGTCGAGCGCGCGAACACGGAGGACGATGTGCGCGTGCTGGTCCTCACGGGGACGGGGCGCGCGTTCTGCGCCGGCGCGGAGATCACCGCCAACAGCGACCCCACGAAGGGCAGCGATGCGGTCCCGCCTCGACACCGTCGCATGGACCGCCTGTCTGGCTCCGGACGCACGGCGATGGCGTTTCGTGACTGCGAGGTGCCCGTGCTGGCGGCGATCAACGGGGCGGCGGCGGGCGCGGGCTTCGGGTTGGCGCTCTGCGCGGATGTCCGGTTCGCCTCGGAGTCGGCGCGCATCGGCCCGATCTTCATCAAGCGCGGGCTGAGCACGGACTACGGCGCGTCCTACTGGCTGCCGCGCATCGTGGGCGCGGCGAGGGCCTTCGAGATCATCTACAGCGGCGACCTGCTGGACGCGCAGAGCGCGCTGGCGGCCGGGCTGGTCAACCGCGTCTACCCGGACGACCGCCTGCTGGACGAGACGCTCGCCTTCGCTCGCACGATCGCGAGCGGGCCGCCGATGGCGTACACGGCGGTGCGTCGCCTCCTCCAGGAGTCGCTCGCGGACGGCGGTTCGCCGGAGTTCCTGGAACGCGAGTGGTGGTACCAGTCCTCGCTGCTGCGGACGGAGGACGCACGCGAGGGTTTCCAGGCGTTCCGCGACCAGCGCCCGCCGACCTTCCGAGGGCTGTAGGAGCCACCGAGGCGGCTCGAGGCGGCTAGACGCTGCTGGGCTGCCCGACGGCACTCGCGGGGAGCCAGAGGCACATCGTGGTGCCGCGGCCCTCGCCGTCGCTCGTGGCCCACAGCCGGCCCTGGTGGCGCTCCGCGATCTCGCGCGCGACGTAGAGGCCCATGCCCAGGCCGGCCACCATGCCGGTGTTCGCGGCGCGGCCAAATGGGTCGAAAATCAACTCCAGCGCCTCCGCCGGCACACCGATGCCCCGGTCGACCACGCGCACCAGCACGCCGTCGCCCTCGGACTCCGCGATGACGTCGACGGGCTCGTCCGGCGGGGAGTACTTGAGGGCGTTGTCCACCAGGTTGGAGAGCACCTGGCGGACGCGGGCGGGGTCCAGCACCACTGTCCCCAGCACGCCCCGGACCTCTGCGCGCACGCGCCCCGCCGGCCACTCGTCCGAGGCGACCACGGACCGGACGAGGGCGGCCACGTCCGCTGGCTCCGGATGCAGTGGCAGGGTGCCTCGCTGCAGGCGGGACACGTCCATCAGGTCGCGCGTGAGCCTAGCGAGGTACGCGCTGCTGTCCAGGAGCGAGTTGGTGTACGCCTCGAGTCGCTCGGCGTTGAGGGCGCCTCGATCCCGCGAGCGCTTCATCTGCTGCGCCATCCCGTGGATGGCGCCCACGGGGTTCCGCAGTTCGTGCG
>CAYTRA010000225.1:0-4749 GCA_964439675.1 uncultured Dehalococcoidaceae bacterium | reverse complement strand
AGCGGCGCGGACCCCCGATCCTTCGAGGGCTATGAGGGCGCAGCACGCTGCGCCCCTACGGCGGAGGGGAGGGGGCGTACGCGCCAGCACAGTACTGATTCGCGTGCCCGGCCCCTCGCGTGGCATACTCCGAGGAGACACTGACTTCCGGTCGCCTCGCGCTGACGCCCCTCGGGTGCGACGGCTTCGAGGGCGATCCGCAGCGACACTCGACCAGCACGCGCCCGCCGTGCACGCGGGATCTCGGCCTCATGACTACTACCTTGCCGGCGGATAGCCCGCCCGGGCACGCGATCATCCAACCTCGGACCACCGGGCATGCCTGGTAGCGCCTCCTCCACGGACGGCGGCGCTACCGAGGGCCATGTCGCGGGCGGCAACCCGTGGGGCGTGTTCGGCGCGGACGGGCCGGTCGAGGCCCTGCGACGCGCCATCGACGCCGACGCGCTGGCGCACGCCTACCTGGTGACCGGGCCAGACGGGGTGGGGAAGGGCATGCTGGCCCGCCGCCTGGCCCAGACACTCGTCTCGCCGAGCGCTGACGACCGCACCGTCCCCGACCTCACCACCCGCGCCGCCCGCCAACTGGAGGCCGGCGAACTCGCGGACGTGGAGCGCATCGCCATCGGCGGCGTGTGCGACGAGGCGAACCATGACCACGAGAAGGACAACTCCACCCGCATCCGCATCTGCCAGGTGCGCCGGCTGGAGCGCGTGGCATCCCTCGCGCCGTTCGCCAGCCCTCGGCGCATCTTCGTCATCGACACGGCGAACCAGATGCAGCCGGAGGCGTGCCACGCACTGCTGAAGACGCTGGAGGAGCCGCCGCCGAGCGTGCTCCTGGTGCTGCTCGCCACGGACGTGGACGACCTGCTCCCCACCATCCGTTCCCGCTGCCAGGAGGTGGCCCTCCGCCCCATGTCCTACCCCGCGCTCGCCGCCGCCCTGGAGGCGTACCGGGACGAGGAGGGCCTCGGCATCTCCGATCCGCAGACCCTCGCGCGCCTGGCGCACGGGCGGTACGGGCAGGCGATGCGGATGCACGCGGACCCCACGCTGGCCGTCCTCCGCGAGTCCGTGGCGAACGAGGTGCGACGCCTCGCGCGGTCGTCCCGCAACGAGCGGTTCGACTACGCCGAGCGGCTGGGCAACGCCTGGTACCGCGAGGGCGGGCGCGACAACGTCACGCAGATCATCGACCTCTGGCGCGACTGGTGGCGCGATGTGCTCGTCGCCGCCTCGGGCGCGGACGCGGAGGTCTCCCCTGAAGCCATCGAAGAGGCGGCCGTCTGCGGGCCGGCGGAGGCGCTGCGCGCCCTCCATGCCATTCAGACGGCGCGCGAGCACTTGCTCGCCAACACCAATGCCACGCTGGCGCTGGAGGTCATGATGCTCGACCTCCCGGTCCTCCCCGGACCCGTGCCGGCCGGAAAGGAGGCCCGCGAGCCGGTGGCGCCCTGACGGCTGCTCGCTCGCGTCCCCATGGACCAGATCATCGTCGGCATCCGATACGTCGAGGCCGGACCGCTCCACTACTGCTCCCCGGGCGATCTGCACCTCGGCCTGGGCGACTACGTCGTCGTGAAGACGGACCGGGGCGAACGCCTCGGCTGGGTCGTGCTCACCCCGGACCAGGTCGTGAGCGCCCGGCCAGAGGGCCCGATCCGCGTGGTGGACCGCCTGGCCACGGCGGAGGAGGTGGAGCAGCACCGCCTCCAGAAGCGACGCGCGGAAGAGGACATCAGCCGCGCGCAGTCAGCCGCGGCGCGCGTTGACCCCCGCGTGCGCGTCGCGTCCCTCACCTACGACCTCGCGGGGAAGTACGCCGAACTCACCTTCGCCGCGCGCGAGAACGCCGGCGATGTCTCGGACCGCGTGCAACGCGAGGTGGCCCGAGCGCTGGACCTCCCCGACCTGCGCGTGGAGCAGGTGGGCGACCGTGACCGCGCCAAGGCGATCGGTGGCGTGGGCCAGTGCGGGCGGGGCCTGTGCTGCTCCACGTGGATGACGGAGTTCCCCGCCATCTCCATCAAGATGGCGAAGGACCAGGGCCTCGCCCCCAACCCCTCCAAGATCTCGGGCGTCTGCGGACGCCTCCTCTGCTGCCTCTCGTTCGAGGTGGACGCCTACCGCGAGATCGTGGGCAGCCTGCCCAAGGTCGGCAAGAAACTCACCACCCCCGTGGGCAAGGCGAAGGTGCTCAGCATCAACGCCCTGACGGAGATGGTGCGCCTGCGCTTCGAGGAGACCGGGCAGATCATCGAGATCTCCACGGAAGCCGTGAAGCGCCAGATGGGCACCACCCTGCGCCCGGAGGAACTGGACGCGGAGATCGAGGAAGCCCTGCGCGAGAAGGACCGGCGCCGTACCGAGAACCTGGTGGCCGTCCTCTCCCCCATCGACCGGCCCCTGCGCGACGCCTCCGCCGAGGGCGGCCCGGTCGTCGACGAAGAGGAGCGCGCCGCGCGGCGGCGCCAGCGCGCCGCGGGCGACCGCAGCCGCGGCGGCCAGCGCACCGGCGAGCGGCCTCGACGCTCCGGTGAGCCTTCCCAGGGCGGCGAGGGCGGCGACCGCCGTCGCCGGCGGCGAGGCAGCGGCAGCGGCTCCGGTGGCGGCCAACCTCGCGGCGAGCGTGACGGTCGGGGTGGCGCGAGCGAGTCGCGCTCCGGCATCCGCATCACCCGCCGCCGCGCCGGTGAGCCGTCCGAGGGAGGACCGCGCTCCGAGCAGCCTCGCGGCCAGCGCCCCGGCGGCGGCCAGCGTTCGGGCGGCGGTGCGGACGGCCCCGCAAGCGCAGCCGGTGACGGCGAGAAGCGGCGGCGGCGTCGCGGGCGTCGCGGCGGCCGGCGTCGTTCCGGCGGCGGCGAGGGCGGCAACGAGACCGGCTCGCAGCCGCAGGGCGAGTAGCGACGAGCGCGAAGCCGATAGCGGAGGACCTCGATGCCTGCGAACCCGGACGCGATCGCCTCGCTGGAATGGATCCGCGAACACCTGGACGACCCGTCCGTGGTGTTCGTCCACGCCGGAGGCGACCGCAGCGAGTACGAGTCCGGCCACCTGCCGGGCGCTGTCTGGGCGCACGGCTACGACGACCTGACGGTGGAGCGCGACGGTGTCCGCGCGCTGGTCCCCCTGCGCCACGAGATGGAAGCCACGCTTGGCCGCCTCGGCATTGACGAGGCGAAGACGGTGGTCTTCTGCGCCTCTGGCAAGTCGATGTGGCCGCACCGCGGCTACTGGGTCATGCGCTACTACCGCTTCCCGTCCGTGAAGATCGCCGACCGCTCCGTCGCCGCCCTCGCCCGCGAGGGCATCCCGACGACCATCGAGGAGCCCTCGGTGAGTGCGGTGCAGTGCCATCTGCCGGAGCCGGATGCGGGCGTGCTCTCCACGTGGGAGGACGTGCTGCGCATCGCCACGGAGCCAGACGCCGCCGAGGAGGCGCGCATCCTGGACTGCCGCACCCCCGGAGAGTTCCGAGGCGAGCCCGGCGCCCACGCCGCGCCTCGGAACGGCCGTATCCCGCGCGCCTCGCACCTCAACTGGGAGGTCCTGGTGGACGCGGACGGCCGCTTCCTTGACGACGACCGCCTGCGCGCCCTCTACGCCGCGGCCGGCATCGATGGCACGCGGCCCGTCTTCCCCTACTGCGGCGGCGGCATCCGCAGCGCGGCCTCCTGGTTCGCCATGTACGAGATCCTCGGCTGGACGAACGCCCGCAACTACGACGGCTCCTGGGCCGAATGGGCTCGCCGCGACGACCTCCCCATCGAGGCAGGCCCCCCAACCCGTTCGTCCTGAGCCTGTCGAAGGGCGGACGGGCTGAGAGGTTCCGATCGCGCATCACGGACAAATGGGTTGGGGCCCCCTTCTCATGAAGGACCCACTCCGGTCATCGGGCGCAGCACGCTGCGCCCCTACGAGAGGCTGAGAGGCGGAGGGCCAACGGGCGGAACCAAACTCGAGGCGCGGTCGTTCTCCACACAGCGGGCGCCCATGCCCGCCACCCACGCGTCAAGTGCTAGATGAGACAACGAACCACCATGTCCCGGACGTCCCTGACCCCTCTGCGCCGCACTGCCCTCGTAGCCGCCCTCACCGCTAGCGTCCTCTTCGTCGCATGCGGGGACTCCGAGGACGGCGACAGCACTCCGACGGCCACCGCAACGGCCACCGCTACGACAACTCCGACCGCCACCGAGACCGCATCCCCCACCGGCACGACTACCGGCGGCGGTGCGGCGGATGCCCCGAACAACGTGGACCAGGCCGCCTGCGACCCCATTGCCGCGCTGGTCACCTCGGTGTTCCCGGATCACGAGCAGATCCGTGACGCCACCGCCTTCGAGATCGGCTCGGAGGTGGGGCAGGGCTGCCGGGTGCTGGTAGCCGGGGACGGCGACCAGTTGCCGACGTTCGTCGAGGTCGCGCAGGAGTTGCGGAGCGCCCTCGAAGCCGAGGGGTGGACGGAGGACCCGCAGTTCGCCGCGGACGGCCCGACCGGCACGCTCTCGCTCTTCGAGAAGGACGGCGAGCAGGCGGTGGTCGCCGCCGGCGTCTCCACGAAGGACCCGAGCGCCTGCCCCGCCAACCAGGTCATCAGTGAGTGCCTCGAGGGCCTGGAGGCGGACGAGATCCTGGTGCAGGGCTCGATCATCCTCAAGGTCCAGTAGCCCTCGATCCCTCGGCCCACCTCGACAGCCCCCTCGCCGACCGAGAGCCCGGCGAGGGGGCTGTCGCCTTCGGGGC
>CAYTRA010000224.1:0-4764 GCA_964439675.1 uncultured Dehalococcoidaceae bacterium | reverse complement strand
TGAGGGGGAAGGTTGGGAAGGGGGGTGGCGCCGCAGGCGCCCTCTGCAACCCAGTCCCGAGAACACCCGCACACCCCTACATCGAGGCTCCCCCCGCCGCGATCTTCCCCGAACACAAGAAGGCCCGGTGCTTCCGCACCGGGCCGATCTGCTCGTGGCCCACAATGACGGACGTGTCGCCTTGCGGCCGTCCTCACCTCTGGCCCCTTCCCCCTTGAGGGGGAAGGTTGGGCTGGGGGGTCTGGGCGCCAACGGCGCCCCGCTCGGCTACCGCAGGGCTAAGCGGGCCGGAACACCGGGATCGGGTACTCCCCCGACTCCTGCTGCTCGAAGTCCACCTGCACCCGCATCCCGATGCTGATCTCCTTCGTGGGGTCGTCCACCCCCACGATGCCCGTCATCATCCGGAACCCTTCGTCCAGGTCCACGTACGCCACCGCGTAGGCGCCGAGGTCCGCGAACGCGGGGCTGCGGTTCTGGCGCACCACCGAGTACGCGTACACCGTGCCCTGCCCCTTCGAGACGTTCCACTTCAGGTCGTCCGACCCGCAGTTCGTGCAGTGCGCCCGAGGCGTGAAGACCACCTCGTTACAGTTGTTGCACGTCTGGTAGCGGAGTTCGCCCTGCTTGGCGCCCTCCCAGTAGTGCTCCGTGTCCTGCTCCGGGAAGGCCGGCTGTAGTCGGTTCGGCATCTCTCGATCTCCCTCGCCTAGTCCGCGCCCAGGATGATGGTGCCGCCGCAGTGGTTCCCGCCCAGCAGGCCACCATTGCCGTGCGCCACCGCCAGCCGAGCGCCCTCCCGCTGGCTCGTCGACTCGCCTCGCAACTGGCGGACGGACTCCAGCAGGAGGAACAGGCCGCGCATTCCGGGGTGGTTGCTGGACAGGCCGCCGCCGTCCGTGTTCAGCGCCGGCCCGTCCGGGTTGTCCCAGCGCATGCGGCCGCCGCTCACGTACGCCCCCGCCTCGCCCTTCTTGCAGAAGCCGAGGTCCTCCAGCATCACGGCAACCGTGATCGTGAACGAGTCGTAGATCATCGCGATGTCGATCTCGTCCGGCGTCACGCCCGCCTGGCCGAATGCCTCCGGGCCACTCTGCGCCGCCGCGCTCGTCGTGATGTCGCCGCCGTTCTCCCGGTACTTGGTCGCCTCGCCACTGCCGAGGATCCACACGGGCTTCTTCTTCGTGTTCCTCGCCACATCCTTGCTGGCGATGACCAGCGCGCCACCACCGTCCGAGACCATGCAGCACTCCAGCAGGTGGAGCGGGTCCGCGATGATGCGCGACTCCAGCACATCCTCCACGGAGATCTCGCGGATGTCGGCGAACTGCAGGTCCTGCATGGCCTGCACCGCCTCCGGGTTGCGCATCGCGTGGGCGCGCGTGGCCACGGAGATCTCCGCGAGTTGCTCGGTGGTCGTGCCGTACTCGTGCATGTGGCGGTGCGCCACCATGGCGTAGTTGGAGATCAGCGTGCTCCCGTACGGGTTCTCCATGTTCGCCTGCCAGGAGCCCCCCGCCGCCCGAGGCCCGCCGGTGCCGATCGGAATGCGCTCCGTCGCGGCCTTCGATCCGTAGGACAACACGGCCACGTTGCACTTACCCGCGGCAATGTCCCGCATCGCGTGCGCCGTCTGGAACTCGTACGACGTCCCACCCACCGAGGTGGTGTCGATCACCCGGGGCTTGATCCCCAGGTACGCCGCGAGGCCGAGCCCCCCGCCGCCTGCGCCCTCGCCCGTGTCATACAGGCCGTCCACGTCGCTCCAGGACAGGCCGGCGTCCTCCAGCGCTCGCGCGATGGACCGCGCCTTGATCTGCAGTGCCGACACACCTCGGTCGACGCGCTTCGGCCACTCGTGGATGCCGACGATCGCCGCTTCTCGCTCCTGGGCCATGGTTCCTCCATCCCTTGTTTCGGCGGCAGGATGCTAGCACCCCCACCAGAACGCACGCTCAGGCGACGTGCGGGAACCTCCCTCCGAGGCCGCCCCGGCAGTTTGCCGCACACGCCGGCCCCGGCTTACCGTCCGGCCATGCGCATCGCCGTCATCTCGGACACCCACCTGCCCTCCCTGATCCGAGACCCGGACGGCCTCGGCCCCCAACTGGCCGCCTTCCTCACCGGCGCCGACCTCATCCTGCACGGCGGCGACGTCACCAGGCCCTCCGTCCTCGAGTGGTGCGAGCAGTTTGCCCCCGTCCTCGTCGCGAAGGGCAACAACGACGACTTCGACGATCCCCGCATGGCCCCTCGGCAGTTCATGGACGTGGAGGGCTGGCGCATCGGTATGGTGCACGAACTGCGCCCGGAGGACCGCCCGGTGGAGGTCCTCATGCAGGAGGCCCTCGCCGGCGAGCGCGTGGACATCCTCATCGGCGGGGACACCCACATCGAGCGCCTCGAGCACCGCGACGGCGTCGTCGTCCTCAACCCCGGCTCGCCCACGCTTCCCCACCACCGCGAGTACCGCCTCGGCGCCGCCGCACTCCTCGATGTGACGCCCGCCGGCCTGACCGCGGAGGTGGTCGCCCTCGGCGAAACTCCCGGCAGCCGCAACCCCACCACCCCGTGCCGCCTCGCCCTCCCCAGCATCGAGGCCACCCGCGAACTCGCCCGGATGGCCCACCACCTGGAGCGCGACGCCGCCGGATAACGAAGCCGTCGCAGTTCCGGACGGGGACCCTGGATGCGGCGCCCCCGGCGGCCGGCAATGCTACGTTCGAACGCGCCCCCAACCTCGGGACGCGAGCAACCCTCGCTCGCGCGCAACGAGGTCACCGCCCGGAACCCGCCAGCCGGAACGGATCCCACATGCCCGCCCGCCACCCCCTCCGAGCCGTGCTCATCCTCGCCCTTGCCGCCCTCCTCCTCGCCTGTGACGACGAGGCCAACCCCGACCCCACGACAGCCACCACCACCACCGAGAGCCCCACCCCCACCGCAGCACAGGGAGGCGGAGGCGTTGCCTGGGAGCAGTGCCCCTTCGTCGTCCCCCAGGTCGACCTCGAATGCGGCGCACTGGAGGTGCCGGCCAACCGCGAGGACCTCGCCGCCGGCACCATCACCATCCGCTTCGGCATCGCGAGGGCGCCCCAGGCGGCGGCCGATCCGCTCGTCTACCTCGCAGGTGGGCCGGGGCAGGCCGCGCTGGAGTTCGTCCCCCTCGCGTGGGACATGCTCTACGCGCCACTCGCGGAGGGGCGCGACCTGGTCATCCTGGACCAGCGCGGCACCGGCTTCTCGGAGCCCACCCTCTTCTGCGACGAATACAGCCTGTGGGCGCGGAACGCCCTCGCCACCAACGCCCCCACGGAGGAGCAGCAGCAGGGCGCCCTCGATGCGCTGGAGGCGTGCCGGCAGCGGCTGGTGGGCCAGGGCGTGGACTTCGGCAACTTCACCAGCGCCGAGTCAGCCGCCGACCTGGAGGACCTCCGCGCGGCGCTCGGCTACGACCAGTGGAACCTCTACGGGAACTCCTACGGCACCCGCCTCGCGCTGACCGCCATGCGCGACCACCCGGACGGCATCCGTTCGGTCGTCCTCGATGCCGCCTATCCCATCGAGGCGAACCTCTACGAGGCTGCACCCGCCAACGCGTCACGCGCGCTGGAGGCGTTCTTCGCCATCTGCGCGGACGACACCGCATGCGCGGAGGCGTTCGGGGACCTCGAACAGACCGTGCGCGCGCTGGTGGACCGGCTGAACGCGGAGCCGGCCACCATCACCGTGGCTGATCCACTCACGGGGCAGCGGACAGAGACCCGGCTCACCGGCGACGGCCTGGCCGGCTTCCTCTTCCAGAGCCTCTACGCCACCGAGTTGATCCCGTTCCTCCCGGAGGCGATCGCCGCCGCCGAACGAGGCGACTACGGCATCATCGGCTACCTCGAAGGCGCCTTCGTCGGCCAGGTGGACCTCGTGAGCCTCGGCATGCAACTGGCCGTGCAATGCAACGAGGAGATCCCGTTCACGGACGCGGACGCCGTCGCTGCCGCCGCCGCGGAGTACCCCCTCATCGAGGGCTTCCTGGAGGCCGCGCCCACGCTCGGCCCGGGCGTCGTGGCGCTCTGCGAGGGCTGGCGGGGCGATGATCCCGACCCCGAGGAGAACGACCCGATCACCAGCGACATCCCGACGCTCGTGCTCACGGGCTCGCTCGACCCCGTCACCCCGCCCGCCTGGGGCGAGGAGGTGGCCCAGGGCCTCGAGGCCGCCCACGTCTTCGAGTTCCCGTACACGGGCCACGGCGTCGTCGCCGCGCGGGAGTGCGGCGCCGCCATGACGCAGGCCTTCCTGGCCGACCCCACGACCGCGCCGGACGACGCCTGCATCCAGGACATCCCCGAACCGGCGTTCACGCCCTCGCAGATCGCGCCCGAACTCGCCCCCTTCACCACGCCCGACGGCATCGAGGGTGTCGCGCCGGAGGGCTGGCTGGAGGTCGTACCGGGCGTCTTCCAGGAGTCGCCGCTGGTCTCCCTCACGCACCTCGCGGTACCGGGGACGACCGAGGCCCAGATCCTGGAGCAACTCTCCGCGATCACCGGCGTCACCGCCTCACCGGAGCCGAGCGGCACGCTGGAGACACGCGACCTCACGTGGAGCCTCTACGAACTGAGGGACCTCGGCCTCGCCGTCGACCTCGCCGTCACGGAGTGGGAGGGCACGCTCTACCTCGTTCAGTTGGCCGCGCCCCCCATGCGCCGCGACGCCTACTACTCCGAGGTCTTCGAGCCCGCCGTCCGCGAGTTCGTCCCGCCC
>CAYTRA010000223.1:0-4765 GCA_964439675.1 uncultured Dehalococcoidaceae bacterium | reverse complement strand
GAGGCCCCCTCTCCCCAACCCTCCCCCGCGAGGGGGGAGGGGGACAGAAGTTCGAGGCTGGCCTGTGGTCGGATGTCGCGGGGGCCTCGCGGCTGCTTGGTCGTGAGCGCTGGTTCGGGGTGGGGATGCTCTGCTTCGCTTCGCTGCGCAGAGACCCCCCTCCCCAACCCTCCCCCTCAAGGGGGGAGGGGGAAGAGGTTCGATGGGCGCTCTTTGGTTGGAGGCTGGCCTCGAGACGGTCGGGGTGTGCGGGCGCGGCTAGGGCTGGGCGGGGGCCTCGAGGGGTTCGATGGTGCTGGCGGTGCCGGTGACGCGGTTCTGGGCGTCCACGAAGACGACGGAGGGCTGGGCGGCCTTGGCCTCGCGGTCTTCGAGGTACTGGTAGGCGATGACGATGATGATGTCGCCGGGGGTGAAGAAGTGGGCGGCGCCGCCATTGGCGCACATGACGCCGCTGCCAGCGGGGCCCTCGATGGCGTAGGTCTCGATGCGGGCGCCGTTGGTGACGTTGATCACGGCCACCTGCTCGTACGGCAGGATGTCCGAGGCGCGGAGGAGGTCCGCGTCCACGGTGAGGCTGCCCACGTAGTCCAGGTTGGCTTCCGTGATGGTCGCGCGGTGAATCTTGCCGCGCAGCATCTGCCGCAGTGCCATTGGTGTGCTGACCCTGTCCGTGCAACCGCCTGTGTCCCGGGTGGGAGGCGTGTCACCGTTCGATCAACAACGTAGCGCAAGGTGGCGAAACCGTCGCGTGCCGAGGTCCCCCAGCCGGCCGGCGGCCCTAACGGTTGAGGAGCGCGCCCACCAGCGCGGCCGGGACGGGGGCGGGCTGGCCCTGCCGGGTGTCCACCACGACGTACACGAGCCGCGCGTCCGCGATGCGCTCGCCGTTGCGCTCGATGCAGGCTTCCACCTCGATGCTCGACCGGCCGAGGCGCCCGGGACGCAGGCCGACCGTCAGGACGTCGTCGAAGCGCGCGGGCTGGCGGTAGTTCACCTCCGCGTGCGCGACGACGAGGTCGACGCCAGCCGCGTGGAGGGCGGACGGGTACGGGAACGCCGAGGCGCGCAGGTACTCCGTCATCGCGAGGTCGAGGTACTCGACGTAGCGGGCGTTGAAGACGGCGCCCTGCTGGTCGACCTCTGACCAGCGCACGCGCACGGCGTGGCCGAAGGAGTAGCCGGGCGGTGGGACGCCCTCCGAGGTGGCTACGGTGGCGGTCATGGCTTCCTCCTGGTTGCTCGTCTAGCCCTCGATGTAGCCGAGGTGCTCCTGGTAGTGGCCCAGCGAGTTGCCGTTGCACAGCGCCACCAGCCGCGGCGTCCACCGGTCCAGGGGGACGGAGCGGATCTGCGCGGTGAACTGATCGCGCGCGAGGAACGTGCCGCGCCGCGCGTCCGCGAACGAGATGTCGCGGTCCTCCTCGAACCAGCGGGCGTTGAGGGCGTCCATCTCCGCCGGGAGATCGGGGACGACGCCGTCCGCGAGGAAGGCGTCCACGCGCGGCATGTTCACCGTCATCCACCGTCCGAGGTGGGCGTAGATGGCGGCGGCGCTCCAGGTCTCTCCCTTGTCGCCGGTGTGGAGCGCGGCGTCCGAGCGAGCGTCCAGGAAGGCGGTGAGGCGCTCCCAGGCGACGGACTCGTGCCGGAGGAGGCCGGTGATCATGAAACCGAAGTGCTCGTCGAAGTGACCGACGAGGTTGCCCCGCAGGCCGGCGAGCGCGTCCTGGTCCCCGGACTCAGCGAGGGGGCGCAGGAAGGCGATGTACGCCTCGCGGCTTTGTGCCGCTCGGTCGCGAGCGTCCTCAAACGTGAGCGCCGCGTCCTCCGCGGCCCATGCGTCGTTCGCGGCGTCGAAGTCCTCGATGGCAGCGGGGGCCTCGGTGCCTTCGGTCCGAGCGCGCGCGTGGGCGAGGGCGTAGTCCAGCCAGTGGGCGTGGTGCGCGAGTTCCTGCGCGGCGGTGAAGGAGTCCTCCGGCCCGCGGATGCGCCACGCGGGGTCCCACTCCAGCACCGCGAGGTGGCGCGTCCAGCGCGCGTCGGCGTTGTCGAGGACGATCTGCAGGTCGTCGGTCATCGGAACCTCCCGAGGAGTAGCGCGACGCGGAGCGCCGGGCGGATTTGTGCGTGTACGCGCTGACGCCGGCTCTGCGGTGCGCGGGGAGCACAGTCCTCCAGCCGCCGGGCCATTGCGTACTCGAGTTCGTAGGGGCTGATCAGGTGCATCATCGTGGGTAACCAGTGAACTCTGGATTGGCGGTGATGAATCTACGCCCGTGATTCGTCACCAGTCAACCCCTGAATGGGGGTAATGGTAAGATTGAAACGTGGAGCAACACGCAGAGGCCCTGCTGGAAGCGTTCCTCAATAGCCACGACAACGGCGAGCGCCGCGAGTGGTTCGACCCCGCTGTCCCCGAGGCCTTCGATGACTGGGTGCGCGGGAGCGCGCCGCAGGATGGCGCCTACTACGCGGGCGAGGAGGCGGCGGCCGAGGCCGCGAGGCGAATCCGCGCCCTGATGGGCGATACGCACGCGGGCTCGGAGGATGTAGCCCTGGCCCGCGACGTCCGCGACGGGCTGCTCGCGATGATCGAGAGGGGCGAGGGGCCCGACGGGCTGGACGCGCTGCTCGGCCGGCTGCCGGTACGCCTCGCGGTTGGGGACCGCATCGAGGTGAGGGCGCAGGGGGGCGGGCCGCTGGCGATCGTCGCGGAGGCCGTGGCCGCGGCGATGGAACTGCAGGTGACCGGCGCATGGGCGCGGTTGCGCCTCTGCCGAGGCGAGACCTGCCACTGGGCGTTCCTCGATCGGTCGAAGAACCGCTCGCGGGTCTGGTGTGACATGACCTCGTGCGGCGCGAAGGCGAAGGCGCGCGCCTACCGGAAGCGGCAGCGGAGCGCGTAACGGCTCCGGGAGCGGGGGAAGCCCCTACTCCGCGCTCGGGGCCGGTTCTGTTATTCTCGATCCCATCACTCGCGTGATGTCACGTCGCTGCCGGCGGCAGATTGAGGCTTCGTGCTGATCCTGGGTTACGTGGCCATGGTTGCGCTGGGCCTGCTCCCGCTGGCCGCGGTGGCGCGCGCCCTGGATGTGGACGCGGAGCGCACCTTCTTCCTGCCCACCGGGTTCGCGCTGGCCGTGGCCTTCGTCATCGGCTTCGCGGTGTGCCTCCTGGTGGGGCGCGTGCTGGGCGTGCTGCGGTTCGAGCACCTGCACTCCTACGAGGAGCGACGCGCCTTCCGAGGCGAATCCGACACGGTGAGGCGTCGCCGCCGACGCCGCATGACCACCGCACGCCGCCGCGTCGCCGTCCGCTAACACTTCGATCGCTCGGTACACCTCGACGCGCGCGCTTGCGCGCGAGCCAGTGGGGTTGTCGCGTCTGGAATACTGCGTCCGCCCCTCGAACGTGCGGGGGCACGGCGGACTGAGGGACGCGGGAGGCGACATGAAACTCGGGCTGAGCATCGGCTACTCGGGCGCGGACATGCGCCTGCCCATCGAGACCGTGCAGCACGCGGAGCGGCTGGGGTTCGACTCAGTGTGGACCGCGGAGGCGTACGGCTCGGACGCGATCACGCCACTGGCCTACATCGCCGCGAAGACGGAGCGCATTCGCCTGGGCACCGGGATCATCCAGGTCGCCGCTCGCACGCCGGCGGGGACGGCGATGGAAGTGCAGACTGTCGACGCGCTGGCCGGGGGCGGCCGGGTGATCGCTGGCCTCGGCGTGTCGGGGCCACAGATCGTGGAGGGGTGGTACGGGGTGCCGTGGGGCAAGCCGTACTACCGGCTCAAGGACTACATCTCGATCATGAAGAAGATCTTCGCGCGCGAAGAGCCCGTCACCCACGAGGGCCGCGAGATCTCCCTGCCGTACACCGGCCCCGGCTCCGCCATGATGGGGAAGCCGCTGAAGTCGATCCTGCACATGAATCCGCACCTGCCGATCTGGCTGGGCACGGGGAACCCCTCCAACCTGCGGCTGGCTGGCGAACTGTGCGACGGCATCCTGCCGCTGGGCTTCGTGCCGAACCGGATGGACCACTACCGCGAGCACCTGGAGGAGGGCTTCCGCCGCGCGGGCAACGGCAAGGCGATCGGCAAGGGCTTCGAGGTGCAGGCGAGCGTCAACGTGAACGTGACGAACGACGTGGCCGGCGCGCTGCGGGCGATGAAGCCGCGCATTGCCCTCTACGTGGGTGGCATGGGGCACCCGGAGTTGAACTTCCACAACCAGCAGATGGTGCGGCGCGGCTACGGCGAGGCGGCGGCGCGCATCCAGGAGTTGTACCTGGCCGGTCGCAAGGCGGAGGCGCTGGAGGAGGTGCCGGACGAGTACTGCGACGAGTCCGCGCTGGTGGGGCCGCCGGCACGCATCCGCGAGCGCTACAAGGCGTGGGAGGACTGCGGCCTGACGGGGATCACGATCTCCGGCCAGCAGCCGGAAGCGATGGAGTTGATGGCGGAGATCACGGGCGCCAGCAAGGGGGCGACAGACTAGCGCCCTCGGCTTCGCGGCCTACCCTCGACCCAGCGACTCGGGGCGAGAAGGGGGCAGCGATGAAGGCGACGATCCTGGCTGTGCAGCCGTACGAACTGCACGGGACGCTGTACTACCGCGTGATCTTCATGCCGGAGGGGCAGGAGCAGCCTCGCGAGGCGCGGCTGTCGCACGACATGGTGTACGCGGATCCGCAGGTGGGCGACACGATCGAGGTGCATGCCATCCTCGGTGTGATCGACGGGATCCAGAAGGT
>CAYTRA010000222.1:0-4779 GCA_964439675.1 uncultured Dehalococcoidaceae bacterium | reverse complement strand
ACCGACGGCGTCCCCACGGTTCGCTTGGTGGCCTCCCACCCATCAGCCGCGTCTCGCAGGTGTGTGGTCAGTACAGCTAGCGCCCCCACCCCAACCCTCCCCCATAAAGGGGGAGGGGGCCGGAGGGCTCCCGTCCGGGCTTCTGCTGTGGGGGCGCAGGGTGCTGTGCCCTCATGGCCCTCGGAGGATCGGGGTGAGACCAGGCGTCGAGGGCTAGCGCCCCCACCCCGACCCTCCCCCATAAAGGGGGAGGGGGCCGGAAATGGGCTTCGAGGCGGAGGTGGGCGGAGGCTACTCCCGGAGCAGCGCCGACACGCGCTCGTAGATCGCGTGGGTGATCTGCATCTCTGGCTTTGTGGCGTCCAGCACGAGCCAGTCATCCGCCGCTGCCTGTTCGAGGAAGCCCCGGCGTACCGCTCGGTGGAAGTCCAGGCCGCCTCGTTCGAGGTAGTCGCGCGCGCCGCCGGTGCGGGCGAAGCCCTGCTCCGGCTCCAGGTCCAGCAGCACCACCAGGTCCGGCACCAGGCCGCCCGTGGCCACCTCGTTGGCGGCGTCCACCGCCTCGCGAGGCAGGCCGCGGCCGTGGTGCTGGTAGGCGACGGTGGAGCCGGTGAAGCGGTCGCAGATCACGACGGCGCCGGACTCGATGGCGGGGCGGATCACCTGGCGCACGAGTTGGGCGCGCGCGGCGTTGAAGATCAGGAGTTCCGCCTCCGGCGAGGGGGGCGGCTCGTCGTCGGAGGTGGCGAAGAGGGCCTCGCGGAGGCGCTCGCCGAGCGGGGTGCCGCCGGGCTCGCGACAGGTCACGACGCGGACGCCGTCCCGCTCCAGGAGCCGAGCGAGGGCGGCGATCTGCGTGGACTTGCCGGAGCCCTCGCCACCTTCGAGGGCGACGAAGAGGCCGTGCTGCTTGCTCTCCTGCGCTGTCGGTCCGGTCACGCGCCTAGAGTTCCCGCTCTGTGTCGTCCCGGGACCACGGCAGCCCTCGAGTGGGCGCGATGTTCTCCTGCACGACGGACACGCGGCGGAACGGCTCGCGGCCCTTGGAGACGGAGCGCAGGCCGTGGCGCGCGACCAGTTCGTGCTGGAGCCGCCGGATGTACGGGCTGGCCGGCGACAACTCCACCTGCGAGGCGCCTCGGAACGTGATCTCGGCGACGGCGTCTTCTGCCTCGCGCAGGGCCTTGGTCGTGGGATCCTCGCGGCCGTCGTCGCCGCGGAAGGCCATCAACTGGCGTTCGATCTGCTCCGGGGAGTTGCTGCGCAGGACGTAGATGGGGATGCCTCGCTCCTCCGCCTGCTTCAGCGGGCCGGCGCGACGCCGGTAGTGCGGACGCAGCGTCAGCACCGCGTCCGCCTCCCGCACCGAGTCCACGATGCGGGCCGGCGATCGAGTCTCCTCGATTACCTGTTGCAGGCGGCCGCGCGAGATGCCGAAGGGAAGCAGGCGCTTCTCCGGGCCTACCGGCGCCGCGGGCATGGGGCGGGTGCGAGCCACCTGGGAGCGGGGTTCCAGCGGCTCCTCCGGCGTGGTGCGCAGGGGGACGCGCTCCACGCTCGTCACCTCGCCGCCGTCGCCGGCGACGCGAATCTCCGCCTCCACCTCGTAGCCACGCAGCAGCGCGTCCACCGTGGCTGCGACGTCCTCGTGGATCGAGAGGCGGCGGAAGGACTGGATCTCCACCAGCACGTCGAAGGTCGGTGGGGCGCGGCGCTCCAGCACCGTCTTCTGCGTGCCGCGCCGGCGCGCCTCCTCGTCGGACAGCGTGACGGACTCGATGCCGCCGATGAGGTCGGACAAGGTGGGGTTCTGCATGAGGTTGGACAACGAGGTGCCGTGCGCTGTGCCGATCAACTGCACGCCGCGCTCCGCGATCGTGCGCGCCGCCTCGGCCTCCTGGCCCGTGCCGATCTCGTCGATCACGATGACCTCCGGCGTGTGGTTCTCCACCGCCTCGATCATCACCTCGTGCTGCATCATCGAGCGCGATACCTGCATGCGGCGGGCGCGGCCGATGCCGCGGTGGGGGATGTCACCGTCGCCGCCGATCTCGTTGGAGGTGTCCACGATCACCACGCGCTTGCCGAGCTCGTCCGCGCACATGCGCGCCACGTCTCGCAGCATTGTGGTCTTGCCGACGCCGGGCGGGCCGAGCAGCAGGACGGACTTGCCCGCCTCGATGAGGTCGCGCATGACCTGGCCGGAGCCGGACACGGAGCGGCCCACGCGGCAGGTGAGGCCCACGATGTGCCCTCGGCGGTTGCGGATCGCCGAGATGCGGTGGAGCGTGCGAGGGATGCCAGCGCGGTTGTCGTCGCCGAACTCGGAGACCTGCGCCACCACCTGGGCGAGTTCGGTGTCCTTCACCTCTTCCTCGCCCAGTTCAACCTCGCCGTCGCTGTAGCGGGCGGTGGGGCGACGGCCCAGGTCCATGACCACCTCGATCAGCCCCTGGTAGCCGCGCTCGCGCACGGCGGTCGCCACGCGCTCCGGGAGGATGTCCACGAGCAGGTCGATCTCGCGCGCCTCGTCCTCCGTGATGGCGCGCGCCATCTCCGCGTCCGCCTCTGCGGCGCGCGCGGCGACGGTGCTCACGCCCTCCTCGACGTCGTCCGCCTCCTCGAGGTCGTCGAGGGGCTCCAGGTCGTCGTCGAGCATGTCGTCGACGGAGCCTGTGGGGCGTTGTCCGAAGCGCTCTCGGTCATCCATCTGCTGATCCTGATCGAATCGTCCGTCTGCTTAGTTTCTCATCCGGCAGCCGGGACTCCTATGCGTAACCTTCGCGATCCGTAGCCGTCTCCGGGATCGTCGTGCCAGACCTGTGGCCGAACCAGCGCAGGGTGGGCGCGCTACCCGGCAATGCGGACTCCGGCGCGTGCGTGCACCTCTTCGCGCACCGGGTGGCTGATGCGGAGACAGAAGAGGCCGTACTCCGCCGCCGGGGACATGCCTGCTCGGCGCAACGCGTCCTCCGCCACGCTCCCGGCCGGCACCAGCGCGAAACGGTCCTCCGCCCCGGCCTGCCACTGCGGCAGCGCCCGGAGGATCGCGAGCGCAGCCGCGGCCGCGCCGTCCTCCGCCGCCAGCGTGAACTGGCCGCTCTTCGCGCAGCGAGCGCTGGCCACCACGCGATTCTCGCGCTCGGCCACCAGGGTGACGCCGGAGCGATCCACCCAGCGGTAGTCCTGGACGGCCTGCCACTCCTCCACCGTCATCGCCAGCGCCTCGCGGGCGGTGACGGGGAGGGCGCGGCTGTAGACCTGGAAGCGGGCGTAGTCGTCGGCATCCGTCGCCTCCCGCACCAGCACCCCGGAACCGTCGCTCTCGTCGCCGGCGCCAACCGCGATGTTGCCCTCGATGGTCGCGGGGCCCATCCAGAGCCGCTCTTGCACGACCGGGCGGAAGCCGGCGCGGGGAGCGTGCTGCGCGGCGGGGGCGTCCACGGGGGTGCGGAGGAGGAGGTGCGTCGCCTGCGCCTCGCGAGCCGCCCTCGCGGCCTGGCGCAGCAGATCCAGCACCACCTGGTCGTCCGCCTCCGGTGCGTCCACCAGCGTGTCGATCTCCCACGCGCTCTTCGAGGTGAGGTCGCGCGCCGTGGCGATGCCGCGGATCTCCCGGCCGGCGACGTTGATCCACGTGCGACGGCCCAGGTGCAGCCACTGCTCGATGGCGGCGGCCAGCGGTCGCGGCGTGTCGTTGGGGGCGCCCAGGTGGTCACGCGTGACCGCCTGGTTCTCGCGCACCTCCTCGTCGAAGGTGACGAGGGCGACCAGGTCCGTCGGCCGCGGTGCGCGAGTGTCCGTCATCGCGTGATCACTCCCGCAGGCCTCGCCCGGACCGCCGATGCGCGAGCGCGGGCATCAGGAGGCCTCCGCCCGCACTGCCGCAGACGCGTAGTCCCGGCACAGGTCCACGAACAGGCCGTGCATCCGGTCGTCCGAGGTCAGTTCGGGGTGGAAGGAGGTGGCGAGCAAGTGCCCCTGCCGCGCCGCCACCACCCGGCCATCCTCGAGGGCCGCGAGCACCTCGACGCCCTCGCCCACGCGGGTGATGACGGGGGCGCGGATGAAGACGGCGCGGAGCGGCGGCCCGTCCATCCCGGCGATGTCCAGGTCCGCCTCGAAGGACTGGATCTGGCGGCCGAAGGCGTTGCGCTCCACGGTCATGTCCATCAGGCACAGCGGCTCGCGGTCCAGCGCCGGCACGTCGTTCGCCAGCAGGATCGCGCCGGCGCACGTCCCCCAGGTGGGCAGGCCACCTCGGATGAGGGCGCGCAGCGGCTCCAGCATGCCGAAAGCGATGAGGAGCCGGGCGATCGTGGTGGACTCGCCGCCGGGGATGACCAGGCCGTCGCACGACTCGACCTGCGCCATCGTGCGCACCTCGACGGCGTCGACGCCGTGGCGGCGGAGCATGGCGAGGTGTTCGGCGAAGTCCCCCTGGAGGGCAAGGACGCCGATGCGGAGCCGAGGCGCGCCCGGGTCTCCCGCGAGTGGCGAGTCGCCTACGATTGGCATGCGGCCGTTCTTAGTTCCCCCGCCCGGCCAGCAGTTGCTCCGGCGCCATCTGCGCCGTCGAGATGCCCTGCATCGGGTCGCCCGGAACCTCCGCGGACGCCTCGGCGATGACCTGCGGGTCGTTGAAGTGGGTGACGGCCTTGACGATGGCGGCAGCCATCGCGGACTGGACCGCCCGCTGCTTCTCCGGGGTCGTCTCGTTCAGTCCGGACTTGAAGATGCCGGAGCCGACGAAGACGCCCTCGGCACCGAGCTGCATCA
>CAYTRA010000221.1:0-4789 GCA_964439675.1 uncultured Dehalococcoidaceae bacterium | reverse complement strand
CGTGGCGATGCTGTTCCTCTTCGCGGGCGCCGTCGGCAAGTCCGCGCAGTTCCCGCTGCACGTCTGGCTGCCGGACGCCATGGAGGGCCCCACCCCCGTCTCCGCCCTCATCCACGCCGCGACGATGGTGGTGGCCGGCGTCTACCTGGTCGCCCGCTTCTCGCCCGTGTACGCCGAGGTGCTCGTGGCGCGCGATGTCATCCTCTACATCGGCCTGTTCACCGCCTTCATGGCGGCGACGCAGGGCCTGGTGTCGAACGACATCAAGCGCGTGCTGGCCTACTCCACCGTGTCCCAGCTGGGGTTCATGTTCGTGGCCCTGGGCGTGGGCGCGGTGGGCGCCGCGATGTTCCACCTGTTCACCCACGCCTTCTTCAAGGCGCTGCTCTTCCTGGGCTCCGGCTCCGTGATCCACGCCACACACCAGCAGGAGGTGGAGGGCCTGGGCGGCCTGCGCCACAAGATGCCGGTGACCACGGTGACGTTCATCATCGGAAGCCTCGCGCTGGCCGGCATCCCGATCTTCGCGGGCTTCTTCTCCAAGGACGAAATCCTGCACGCCCTCATCGCGGACGGCCCGGTCTGGGCCTACGTGGTGCTGGCCGGCACGGCCATCCTCACCGCCATCTACACCACGCGCCTGGTGCTGCTCACCTTCTTCGGCGAGCCCAAGGACCAGCACGCCTACGACCACGCGCACGAGTCCGGCCCCGCCATGGCCGGCCCCCTCGTGGTCCTCGCGGTTCTCGCCACCATCGCCGGGTTCTTCGTCTTCGACCCGGTCGGCGAGGCGCTCGGCTTCGCGGGCGGCATCGGCGCCCTGGTCTACCTGGACCACGCCCACCACTTCGAGATGGACTGGGCCTTCGCGGCCGGCGCGGCAGGCTCCGCGCTCGCCGGCATCGTCATTGGCTGGGCCTACTGGCACGGTGACGCTCGCCGCGCGCTCCAGGCGCGATCGTGGGCGCCTGACCTGCACGCCTTCCTCGTGAACCGCTGGTACATGGACCACCTGTACCAGGCGATCATCGACAAGGTGATCCTGGGCCTCGCGGGCGTCGTCGCCTGGTTCGACAAGCGCATCGTGAACGAGACCGGCGTCGATGGCGGCGCGCAGACCATCGGATACTTCGGCTACCGCCTGAAGTTCCTGCAGACCGGCAAGATCCCGAACTACGCACTGGCCATGGTCGTGGGCGTCGTCGCGCTCACCCTCGTGGCCGTCGGCGGCTAGCGCGCGGACTGGTTGAGGACGAGGGACATCGATGACCGAGACTGACGGCTACGTCCTGCTCGCGCTGATGCTCGTGCCACTGGGCACGGCGCTGCTGCTGATGGCCGTGCCATCCCGCGAGCGCGCGACGATTATCGGCCTCACCGCCATCTCCAGCCTCGCCATGCTGGTGCTGTCCCTCTACGCCTTCGCGAAGTACTCCTTCGAGGACGGCACCCAGTTCCAGGGCGTGTTGGCGTTCACGTGGATGGAGAATGTCGGCCTGCTGGGCGAGAACGGCATCCAGCTGAAGGTCGGCCTGGACGGCATCACGGCCTCGCTGGTGCTGCTGACCGGCATCGTGATCGTCCCCGGGACATGGGTGTCCTGGAAGGTGCAGGAACGCACCAAGGACTTCTTCATCCTGCTGTATATCCTGACCGCCGGCGTCTTCGGCGTGTTCGTCCTCATCGACCTCTTCTTCTGGTTCCTGGCCTACGAGGTCGCGCTGCTGCCGATGTACCAGCTCATCGCCGTGTGGGGCTCCACCCGCAAGGAGTACGGCGGCATGAAGCTGATGATGATGCTGATGGCGGGGTCCATCTTCATCTTCACGGCCATCTTCGCCATCTACGCCCACGTCGGCGCCGGCACCTTCGACATGGAGGTCCTGCTCGCCGCCGAGAAGGACGAGGGCTTCCAGCAGATCATGTTCCCGCTGGTCGCCATCGGCTGTGGCGTCCTGGGCGCGATGTTCCCGTTCCACTCCTGGTCGCCGGACGGTCACGCCTCGGCGCCCACGGCGGTCTCCATGCTCCACGCGGGCGTGCTGATGAAGGTCGGCGCGTTCGGCGTGCTGCGCCTCGGCTTCCAGATGATGCCGGAGGGTGGCGAGTTCTGGGGCCCGGCGCTGGTGGTCCTCGGCATCACGGCCGCCCTCTACGGCGCGATTTCCGCGATGCGGCAGACGGACATGAAGCTGCTCATGGGCTTCTCCTCCGTCTCGCACATGGGCTACGTGTTCGTGGGGCTCGGGGTCTTCAACTCCATCGGCTGGACCGGCGCCGTCCTCCAGATGACCGCGCACGGCCTGATGACCGCCCTCTTCTTCCTCCTCATCGGCGGCATGTACGACCAGACCCACAACCGCGAGATCCCGTCCTTCTCCGGCATGGCGAAGCAGATGCCGGTGTGGACGATCTTCTTCGTCTTCGCCGCGATGGCCTCGCTCGGCCTGCCCGGCCTCTCCGGCTTCATCGCGGAGGTCCACATCTTCATCGGCGCCTTCCGCGCGTACCCGATCGTCGGTGGGCTGGCCGTCCTCACGGCCGCCATCACCGCGACCTACCTGCTGAGGATGCTCGCGCGGTCCTTCTTTGGGGAGATGAACCCGAGGTGGAACGCCCTCAAGGAGATCACGGTGATGGAGCGCGCGGGGGCCACGGTGCTCGCCGGCGCGATCCTGACCCTGGGCCTCTGGCCGTCGCCGTGGATCGACCGCATCGGCCCGTCCATCATCGAGATCGCGAACCTCTAGCCCGCAAGCCCGCGCGGGGGTAACACAGTCGAGGAGTCCGAGGCCGTCCGAGCGCGTTGCGCAGGTGGCGGCCCCGAATGACGGAGTAGCGCAGTGACCGACGTACTCGGCAATACGCTGAACCTGCAGTACGAACTGCTGCTGCCCGAGATCATCCTGGCGATCACGGCGGTGGTCGTCCTGACCGCGGATGCCTTCAAGCGCGAGTTCCGCATCGGCTACGGCAGCCTGCCGCTGCTCACCCTTGTTGGCCTGGTCGCCTCCACCGTCGCGACGCTCCTGCTCATCGACAGCGAGGGTGACTTCGCGCGCCTGATCACCCTGGACGACTTCACCACGTTCTTCCGGCTGCTCTTCATCGGCGTCGCCGCGGTGCTGGTGATCGGCTCGTGGGAATACATCGAGAAGCACGTCAACCATGTCGGCGAGTTCTTCGCCCTGCTGCTCCTCTCCACCATCGGCGCGATCTACATGGCCGCCGCCCGCGACCTGCTGACGGCCTACCTCTCCATCGAGGTGCTCTCGTTCTCCCTGTACGTCGCCGTGTCGCTCGCGAAGAATGACCCGCGCTCCGGCGAGGCCGCGCTCAAGTACGTCCTGCTGGGCGGCGTCGCCTCCGCGATGCTGCTCTACGGCCTGTCGCTGCTGTACGGCGTGGCCGGCTCCACGCAGTACGCCGAGATCTCGGAAGCCCTCGCGGCCGGCACGTCTGACGTCACGCTGCCGCTCCTGCTCGGCCTCGTGATGATCGTGGGCGGCCTCGGCTTCAAGGCCGCCGCCGTCCCGTTCCACAACTACGCGCCGGACGCCTACGAGGGCGCTCCGCTGCCGGTGACGATGTACCTGTCCGCCACCTCGAAGGCCGCGACGTTCGCGCTGTTCCTGCGCTGGTTCGCCGGCCCGCTGCTCCCGGCCGTGGACGACTGGGCGTGGATGCTGGCCGCCGTCGCCGTGGCCACCATGGTGCTCGGCAACCTCGTGGCCCTGCAGCAGCACAACATCAAGCGCCTGCTGGCGTACTCCTCCATCGCGCAGGTCGGCTACATGCTGATGGCCATCACCGCGCTCTCCCCGGAGACCGGCTCCCAGACGTCGAGTGCCCTCCTGGTGCACCTCGGCGGCTACCTGATCACGAACCTCGTGGTGTTCGTGGGCGTCATCCACTTCTACAACCAGACCGGCAAGGAAGAGATCAGCGACTTCCGTGGCCTCGCCCAGACCAACCCCTACCTGGCGCTGGCGCTGACCGCGGGCCTCTTCTCGCTGGCCGGCATGCCGCTGCTCGCCGGCTTCTTTACCAAGTTCATCCTCTTCCAGGCCGTCGTGAGCGCGGATTACCTGTGGCTGGTGGTCATCGGCGTCATCGCCTCCACCGTCTCGCTCTACTACTACCTGCAGGTCATCAAGCAGATGTACCTGTACGAGCCCCTGACCGCCGGCCGCTGGCGCCTGAGCCCCACCGGCTACCTCACCACCGGCGTCCTCTTCGTCGCCATGGTCGTCATCGGCATCTGGGGCGCCCCCCTCTACGAGGCCGCCGACGCCGCCGCGAACGCCCTCTTCGTCGCCTAGCCCTCCGACCTGCCCCCTTCCCCCTTGAGGGGGAAGGTTGGGATGGGGGGTGGCACCGTAAGCGCCCCTCTCCCTCCCCCATCCCTTGCGACCGCGCGGTATGCTCCGCGCGGCGGCGAGGGGGATCGCCCGGCCACAGAGCGCAGAAGAGGCGGGGCACGCCTCGCAGAGCGCGCCGGGCACCCATGCTCGCCACGACCACATGCCACATCGGGGGGCCCCGAGAGAGAGGGAGGCGCACTTGGCCGAGGAAGTTCAGGTCATGGAACTCACGCCGGAGATGAAGGCCGCGATCGGGAAGTCCGGCGACCCGACCACCTACGAGGTGACCACGCTGGGCATCCGCACCTTCGCCCGGGCCGTTGGGTACAAGAACCCCATCTACTTCGACGACGAAGAGGCGAAGAAGCAGGGACACCCCGCCCTCGTGGCGCCCCCGAGCTACTTCGGCATGCCCGTGTTCAACC
>CAYTRA010000220.1:0-4829 GCA_964439675.1 uncultured Dehalococcoidaceae bacterium | reverse complement strand
CAGCATGTATGTCTCGAGGGCCTGGATGGCGTCCGCCGGCGTCCCGTGGAGGCCCTCCGAGCGGGCGCACTCCTCGCACAGCGTGATCAACTTGCGGGCGTCGCACTCCTCGCCACGAGGGCAGTTGCGATGCCGCGGCGCGTAGTCATTCAGGGACGGCTTGCGTGAGTAGCCGATGACGAGCGCCTCGCGGTCCAGCCCACACCGAGGGCAGGCGAGGACGTCGCCGAGGATCTTGTTGATGGTCTCTTCCCAGTCGATCTGCACGGCAGAGACCTCCTCTTCACATCGATCCTAGTCCGGGCGATCTGACTGTCAAACGGGTGTGCGGTCTAGAAGATGGGCGCGTCCAGCCGGGCCCGCACTTCCAGCATCACGGTCTCCAGCACCACCAGCATCAGCGGTCCGGAGACCCCGGCGATCACAACCCCTCGGAGGGCGTCCCGACGGTCCAGCAGCGCGACCACGAGGGCGAACGCGGCGGTGATCTCCGCCACCGGCACCGCGAGATACGCGATGTCACTCCACGACGTGTCACGCAGCAGGAGCAGCCCCTCGCCGAAGAGGGCGCCGGCCAGCAGCCCCACCGCGATGGTCCCCAGCCAGCCACCGGCGCGCCAGGCTGACCCCGCCGCACCGGCGAGGGCGCCCGCAGGGATGGCGACCACGGCCCAGGAGACGCCCGCGTCCATCGAGATCCGGTACGGCGCCTCGATGGGGTCCAGCGCCTCGATCGCCCCGTAATAGCCGAGGACAGCCGCGAGCAGCGACAGGACGCCGAGGGCTGCCGACTCCGGCCACCGCCGGGACTGCGAGCCTGCCCAGAACGCGATCACGAGCCACGGGCCCGCGGTGTTCGCGGCGCCTCGGATCAGCGTCCACGAGGAGTCGTCGCCCCACCAGCAGAAGACGCCCCACGCGAGGCCGATGAGCGCGGCCGCTGCGAGTGACCGCGCTCCGAGCCCGAGGGGCCTCGAGGCGAGCGCTACCACTCGATGTCTCGGGCGTAGCCGCCGGCCTGGCCGGGCATCTCCTGCACGTCCACGCTGATGCGGCGGATGTTGGTGTGGCCCGCCTCCCGTAACCGCTCCACCACCGTCTCCGCGATGTACTCCGCCAGCAGTTCCGCGGTGGTGTTCTCGATGGGTAGCGCCACCACGTCCTCCCGAGGGAAGACGTAGCCACGCTCGCCGAAGCGGACAGCCCAGGACGTCGGGCGCTCCTCGATGTCCAGGAGGGGCGAGTTGCGCTGGAGGAGGAAGTGGTGGTCCAGGAAGTCGCAGACGTCGCGCACGTAGCGCTTGAGGGCGGAGAAGTCGATCACCCAGCGGTCATCCGTCAGGTCGCCGTCCACGCGCGCTCGCACGAGGTAGTTGTGGCCGTGCAGCGGCTCCAGTTCGTCGCCCAGGGTGGCCATGTGGGCGGCCGCGAACTTGAGGCGCACGCGCTCCACGGTGACGTGACGTTGGACGGCCATGCGCTCCCTCGATCCCCAGACGAACAACGAGGGCGGCCGTGGTGGCCGCCCTCGCGCGGTTCGCGCCAGTATCGCTTACGGATCAGGCGATGGTCATCGCCGTGAGCAGCTGCTCCACCGTGGCCTGCTCCGCGTTGGCCCGGGCCTTCGCCTCCGCCAGGCGCTGGTGCGCCGGGATGGACTCGCCCGGGCGGCGGTAGATCTGGCCGATCGGGATGCGCCGGTCACGGACCAGCGCCGCCGCTGCCGTGATGTCCTCGAAGTCGTGGGACTCAGGCACCGGGTAGGCCAGGGGCTCGATGCCCTTCTTCTCGTCGCCCTTGAGCAGCGAGTACGTGTCGTTGTACGTGGTGCAGGGCGACTGCACGTGGACGATCGAGAAGCCCGGGTACTCCATGGCCTCCTTGATGTCGCCCGCCAGGTCCTTCACGCGGGAGGACAGCTGGGAGACCAGGTAAGGCACGCCCGCGCCCAGGTAGTAGAGGAACGGGTTCATCTTCTCGTCCAGCTTGCCGAAGCGAGTGGTGGACGTGACCACGCTCAGTTCGGTGGTGGGCGAGGCCTGGCCCTTGGTGAGGCCGTAGACGCCGTTGTCCATGATCACGGCGGTGATGTCCAGGTTGCGGCGGGCCTGCGGCCCGATGTGCTCCGCGCCAATGGACAGGAAGTCGCCGTCACCGGCTACCACCACCACGTTTAGGTCCGGGCGTGCGGACTTGATGCCGTAGGCGATGGGCAGCGCCCGGCCGTGGATGCCGTGGATGCCGAAGGGCTGCGGGCCCTCCATCATGTGGACCATGTTCCCGGAGCAGCCGATGCCGGCCACGATCACGGTGTTCTCGATGGACTCGTTGCGCTCCGACATGCGTCGCGCCAGCGCCTGCTCCAGCGCGACCTTCACACCGAAGTCACCGCAGCCGGGGCACCACTTGAAGTCGTAGAGCGGGTTTCGCTTTGCCATGATGTGCTCCTTGCAACCCTGCCAGCGGGCGGGGCTAGGCCTGCAGCCGGCGCTGAATCTCAGACTTGAGGTCGGCGACCTTGAACGGCAGGCCGGTGTACTGCGTAATTGCTTCGGCGTTGACGCCCTTCGAGCGGAGGAACGTCGCGAACTGGCCCATGTAGTTGAGCTCCGGTACCAGCACGCGCTTGCCCTGCAGCCCCTCCAGCATCCCGGGCGGGAGCGGGTTCAGGAACATCGTGTAGCACCAGCCGACGTTCACGCCCTCCTCGCGGAGCTCGCGCCACGCCTTCAGTGCAGGTCCCTTCGAGCCACCCCACGGAAGGACGATGACGTCGGCGTCCAAGTTCTCCGCCTCGTACGTGCCGTCGTTCAGCACCTCGAGCTTCTTGAACCGGCGCTCGGTCATCGTCACGTGGATGTCCGGCAGGTGCGTGGTGTCGCCCTGCTCGTCGTGCTCGGAGGCGTTCGCGACGTAGGCGCCAGGCCCGCCCGGCACGGGGAAGGGGCTGATGCCGTCGCCGGCGTAGCGGCGGTTCCCCTGCTCGCCCTGCGACACCACTCGGCGTTCGTCCACGACCTTGGAGAGGTCCGGCATCGGGATGTCCTGGGCGCGCTCAGCGATCGACGCTTCGGACAGCAACAGGACGGGACCCTGGTAGCGGTCTGCCCAGTTGAGGGCGTGCATCGTGGCCCAGAACGCCTCCTCGGTTGAACCGGGGGCGATCACCGGCATGCTCATGTCGCCGTGACCGGGGTTCAGCGCCATCGCGAGGTCGGACTGCTCTGTCTTCGTCGGGAGCCCGGTGGCGGGGCCACCTCGCTGGACGTCCACGACCACGACGGGGATCTCCGCCATCCATGCGAGGCCCAGGCCTTCGCCCATCAGGGAGACGCCGGGCCCGGCGGTGGAGGTCATCACCTTCTTACCGGCGAAGCCGGTACCCACGAGGGCGTTGATCGCCTCGATCTCGGAGGACGCCTGCCCGACGAACTTGTCCGGCCCGACGAGGTTGGACTCCATGTAGACCAACATCGTGGTGGCCGGGGAGATCGGATAGCCGATGAAAGAGTCCACGCCTCCCGCCATCGCGCCGAGCGCGGCGGCTTCGTAGCCGCGGATGAGCACCCGCGGTTCCGAGTGGACGGGGGCTGGCTCCAGCTCCTCGAGTGCGAGCCCCGCCTGCTCGGCGACCTCGACGCCCATGCGCAGGGCGTTGATGTTGCCCTCGACGATCTGCTCGTCGCCCGGGCGACCGCGCGTCCACCGCTTCGTGATGAACGCTTCGAGGGCTTCGATGCTGACGCCGGCCATCTTCGCGACCGCGCCAATGAGGATGATGGTGGAGGCGAGGGGGTTGCCGGCTTCGCGCGCCATGCGGTCCGCGGGGATGCCGAGGGCTCGCGCGTTGTCGGTGACTTCGAACTCTTCCGAGTTAAAGACGACGAGTCCGCCTTCTCGGAGGTCCGCCAGATTGTGGTCGTACGCGTACTGGTTCTGCGCGACGAGCACGTCCAGGTAGTCGCCGGGCGTGAGGATGGGCTCGGAGGAGATCCGTGCCTGGCCCCAGGCGGGCCCGCCCTTGATCTGCGACGGGAAGGTCGAGAACGTCAGGACGTGATATCCGCCGGACGCCGCGGCAGACGCCATCAGTTCGGCGCCGCCGACCACACCTTGCCCGCCTTCGCCAGCAAAGCGGACTACCAGATTCTTGCTCATTCGAAGCCTGTTCCCCTGCTCGCCGCTTCGGCGGACGGAGCATCCACCCGTTGGGCACGGTGCAGGGAGCGGCGAGGTCCGGCCCCTGGACCGTTGTTACCGCCGGGCGCCTCCAATTCCCCGTGGAGGCATACGTGATGACCACCCGCACGCGACGCCGTGTTGTAGCGCCCCCGCGCTTCGTTGCCCATTATCGGCATCGTCTGTCGGTAGGCACAAACCGCGGGGTTGCTCACCTCCGATCATAGGCATAGGGGGCCAGTTCTTGGGGCCGGATCTCCGGACGAAACGAGCGATCTCGATTTGACTATCGAGCGCGTGAGGTGGCTTCGAGCGGGAGCGAGCAGGGGAGCCGTGACGTGGGGCGTTTCAGACGGCGTCGAGAGCGGCACGGAATGCCACTCGCTGATCCTGTAAGGCCGGATGCGCCTACCATCGGTCGCTCGCCGTCGACGCGTGTCCCAGGAGGAGCGCCCATGGTCAAGGCATACGTCCTCATCGTGACTGAACCCGGAGAGACACGTCGACTGGTCGAGACCATCCGCGGGCTCGACCTGGTGCATGAAGTGCACGAGGTGATGGGCCCCTACGACATCGTCGCGGAGATCCGAGCGGAGAGCCTGCAGGAGATCCCGGGCATCCTCCAGGAGCAGATCAGAAGCCTCCAGGGC
>CAYTRA010000219.1:0-4849 GCA_964439675.1 uncultured Dehalococcoidaceae bacterium | reverse complement strand
AATGCAGGGACGAAGGAGGAGGCCGTGGACGCCAGAACGATGTCGCATGAGAGGGCGAGGCCTATACCGCCGCCGGCAGCGACACCGTTCACCGCGGCAATGGTCGGCTTGTCGGTTCGATCGAGGGGAAGGTGCCAACCGAACCGCAGCCGCGCCTGATCGCGGACGCTCAAGGCGGGCGGCGGCACATCGTGCCCTGCCGACAGGTCACTTCCCGAGCAGAACCCGCGGCCTGCTCCCGTGACCACGAGGACGCGGAGGCTGTCGTCGGAATCGAAGTCCTTGACGGCGGCCTCGATAGCAAGACGTAGCCCGCTCGTAAGCGCGTTCAGTCTCTCAGGCCGGTTCAGCGTGAGTGTCCGGACACCATCACCATCGTCGACGATCAGCTCAGGCTTGTCGGGTTGCGTCATCCTCCCAGCCCTTCCGCTGCCTCAGGCTCGTTCGCTTCGGCGACCCCGATCGCCTCACCAACAGCCTCCCACAGAGCTCGTTCCGCCTCTACGCGACGGATACGTCCGGACACCCGAAGCGCCTCCAAGTGGGACAGCGTTTCGCCGAGAGCGGACCGCTTCGTTGGTAGTGCCAGTTCCGCAAAATCACCTGCGTTCCAGTGGATCGCCGCTGCGACGTCACGGGTCGTGGCTAGTCGAGCGGCGGAAACAGCCCGCTCGACCTCCGCCAGCCGCTCGCGATGATGAGCCTGCAGCTCGCGGCAGCGGGCCGGCAGATCCTGAATCAGAAATTGGTGGGCCGGGAGTGCAAGACTGACCTCGTAGCCAGCCACCTTCTCCAGAGACGCCAGGAAGTCATCCAGCGGGGTGGTCCCCTCCTGCCCCAGGTGGATCGACACGTTGGGTGTGATGCGAGGCAGCACATGGTCCCCGGTGAACATGATGCGGCGGTTGACCTCATAGAGGCACATATGGCCAGGGGTGTGGCCCGGAGTCCAAACGACCTCCAGCGACCATTCTCCGAACGTGAGTCGATTGCCGTCGTTGAGCATGAGCGTTGGCGGATCGACCATGGGAATCTCCGATGGGGGGACATGGCTGAAGGGAGCCCCCCCCAGTGGATCCGGCATGCTCCCGTCGGCCCGTAGCGACCTCGTTCTGGGACAGGCCATGCTGCACGAACCAATCGTCCAACAAGCGATCCCAGGTTTCCTGCGCAGCGGGTGAGGTCGCCTGTTCGCGACGCTCGCGTTCGAGCATCCATGGCCACTCGCAGGCCATCATCCCGACCTCGACGGTTGGTGCCTGCCGCCGGATCCAGCCGACCATACCTGCATGGTCAGCGTGTCCGTGTGAGATCAACACGCGGGCGACATCGCTGGGGCGGTAGCCGAGGTTGGACAGTGCGGCCGTGAGCGAGT
The DNA here is from genome assembly GCA_964439675.1 of uncultured Dehalococcoidaceae bacterium. GTDB lineage: Bacteria > Chloroflexota > Dehalococcoidia > UBA2979 > UBA2979 > W-Chloroflexi-9. The sequence continues at coordinate 3,474 of CAYTRA010000219.1, read as the reverse complement.
CCCAGGCATCCGGAATGCCATAGCCGGGGTCGATGAGAGTGACGCCATCGCTACCTTCCAGCACGTAGGTAAATACGTACTGGAGTGGCGAGTTCTTCATCGGGGTGCGTAGTTGATGCCCACGGGCGATTTGCACCGAACCCTCCGTACCATGGCTGCGATGTGCGCCAGCCCGAACAGCAATCCCGCGGGGGCGGACAATCAAGGACGCGGTGACCCGCGACACCCTTGCGAGCTGCGCGGAGTCACAGCGTCACACCTGCCCGACCCAGAGACTGGACACCGTCGTCGCCTAGTCCCAGAACCTCGCGTAGCACGACATCGGTGTGCTGCCCAATCGACGGAGCTGGCTCATAGACGTATGGGGGCATCGGGTATTGCACCCAGGGCAGTTCGACGGCAGGCATGGTCCCAACTCCCTCAACCGAGACGGGGCGCCAGCGAAGTCCCGTATGACTCGGGGCATCCTTGAAGACCGTTGCGGGCTCGTGCACGGGCACGCAACGGAGATCGGGACCCGCGAGACTTCGTAATACCTCCGCGCTGCTCCGCGTCCTGCACCAGGCACGAAGAGCCTCCGCCACTCGACCGTCCAACTCCCCGCCTACGATCGCGGCGATCTTGGTCGCGGCACGCTGATCCCCTACGACGGCGACCCATTTGCCGTCCGAGCATCGGAAGGTGTCGTGGACTGCGAGGTCTGAAGCATTCCCGAGGGGCCCGGGAGCACGGCCTAGGCTGAACTCGATGAATGCTTCGCAGAGGAGCGCGAGGGTGGCTTCCACCATGGACAGGTCGAAGTACACGCCTCGACCTGTCCGCGAGCGATGGGCGACCCCCTGGAGGATGGCTGCTGTGGCAACCACCCCGACCATGGGATCCGTCCACGTCGAGGCCGTCCCCCGCGGCGGCGTTCCCGGCCACCCGTGCAGATAGGTATGCCCCGAGAAGGCGTGTATGGACTTGCCGAACGCCCGGTAGTCCGCATGTGGGCCTGTGCGACCAAGACCAGAGGCCGAAACCATGACGAGGGAAGGGTTCACCTTCGACAGTGCCTCGTACGTTAGCCCCAACCGAGACGCGGCGGATGTCGAGAAATTCTCTACGACCACGTCAACGGACGCCACGAGGTCGAGCGCGAGCTCGCGTCCCGCCGGCTTCGACAGGTCGAGGGCCAAGCCACGCTTCGAGGTGTTCAACAGGTTGAACAAGACGCTTGAGCGAAACTCCGGCTCGCCCAGGTAGGGGGCATTCCCTCGCGCGCGATCAGGCCGATGGTGTGACTCTACCTTGATGACATCGGCGCCCATGGCCCCCAGCCAAGAGGTGCACCGCGGGCCAGCGATTACCCAGCTGAAGTCAGCCACCCGGAGTCCGCTGAGTGGCAAGGCGGCCGGATCAGTCAGGGTCGAGGTTCCAGGTCGGGACGCGATGTCGGTCCCGGGGGTGGGGCCGAGTGCGCCGACCCTGACGGGCGTCCGAGGGACAGCGAGTTGTCGACCACGCAGTTCGATCGGCTCGACTACTTTTCGGTGTTTCACCTGGACGTCTTCGGTGACCGCGCCGATCGTGTTGACTGGGAAGGTCACGATCCCGAGTGCCTGAGCAACTTCGTAGACGTCGGCGACGGGCTGTGAAGAGAGCCAGTCGTAGATCTCCGTCAGTACCGCCTGCCCCTCGGGCGTCCCTGCCCTGAAGTCGGGGTCGTTGTACGGGGCGCGTTCCCACTCTTCGCGGCCAAGCGCCTTCGCCCAGCCGGTCCAGTTATCGTCGCCCCCCTGCGTGTACACGAAGCCGTCCCGACAGCGAAGCAGCCCGCGCGGGACAGTAGGCGGTCGTTGCGCCGGACCGGGACGCTCACCGGCGCCGACGAATCCGAAGGCGAGAGACGGAGCGGGATGCGCGGCCAAGGCGCTCAGGTTGGAGCAGTCCACGAGGGAACCTTGTCCGTTGCGGCGGGCAAGGAACCAGGCTTGAAGGGCAGCAACATGAGCATTCAAGCCGCCCAAGAGCTGTATCTGGTGCCCCCAGAGCTGCATCGGCCGCTCGATGTCCCGGTTCTCTGGATCCTCTGGGGTCGCCGTAGCGAAGGACGTGAGAGCGCTGAGGATGAGTGGGTCGTCGTCGTATGGCGTGGGGTCAGAGACGTCGAGCCCTGCTGGCGTAACCGCCACCCCAACAATCGGACGGGACCTTCCGGACAGGTCGGCGAACCAAGCGCGTGCCGTTTCCGCCGTTGCGTCGAAGATGACGATGTCAATCTGCGCGACGAATGCCTCGAACGCTGCCATGTCCGAGACGAGTCGCGACTCCACACGCTCCTTGCCCAGGTCGAGGTAGTCAGCCAGGTAGTCGTCCGCTCGCGCAATTCGGTCTCGAGCCACGTAGACCGTCGCGCCGGCATCCGCGAACAGGCGGGAGCAGTAGGCTGGTGCGATTCCTTCCGCCACCTCCAGGACGCGCAATCTCTCGAGGAGCGCATGGCTGCCAGAGCCTCCGGTGGTCATGTTGACCAATGCAGTCGACCTTTCCTCATCGCGTCAGCGGATGCGTCGCGTTCGCTCGAAAAGTGGATCTGCCGCTTCCCGGAGCGTTTCGGCCGCCATCGTGAAGGCGAGCATGCAGACGAAGATCACGAAGCCGCCCAGTGTCGCCTGCCACGGTTCGAAGGCGATGATCTTTGCCCCGTCCGCTGTGATGTTTCCCCAGTCGGGCTGCGGCAACGGGATCCCGACGCCCAGGAAGCTCAGGGCCGTGGCGGCGAAAACCATCGAAGCCAGTCGGAGGGTTAGCAGAACGAGCAGGACCGGCATGACATTCGGAAGGATGTATCGGAGGAGAATGCGACCAGTGTCGGCGCCGACCGCCTGGACACCCTCCACGTACGGGGTACTCGCTACAACGATGGTCTGCTGACGGATCATCCGCATGATGTCCGGGATGGCCGGGATCGTGAGGGCAATGATCATCGTCCTGACCGAGGGACCGAGCATGGCCGACACCACGAGCGCCAAAACCAGGCTGGGAACGCACATGAAGATCTCGGCTACCCGCATCAAGACCGTGTCCAGGGGGCCGCGGTACCAGCCCGACAGCATCCCCAGAACTGCGCCCAAGCATCCCGCGATGGCTACCGGAGTAACCGCCATCGCAATCGATACCCGCGTACCAGCGATCAACCTACTGAGCAGATCCCTGCCCAGTTGATCCGTTCCCAGCGGATGGTCCGGGGATAAGGGGGGCAGCATGGCATTCGCGAGGTTCACCTCGAGTGGGTCGTGCGGTACGAGCACGTCCGCCAGCACCGCGACCAACACGAACGCCACACTCAGTACGATCATGGCGAAACCGAGCGGATCATCGATCGCGAGCCGCGTGGTCTTCCATATGAGCCCTCCAGCGACTGAGGAGGCGCGTCGCCCTGCGGAAGACCGTTGCTCGACGGGGTGGGATGTGGCCGTCATAGGAAGGACG
>CAYTRA010000218.1:0-4868 GCA_964439675.1 uncultured Dehalococcoidaceae bacterium | reverse complement strand
GGGCCAGTCGGCGGGGTTGTCCCAGTCCTTGGTAGCCATGGTGTAGCCGACCCAGAAGAGGAGCCCGGAGGCGGCGCCGACGGCCAAGCCGATGGGGACCGCGAGGACGAGGTAGGAGCGGCGGGCGGCGCCGGCGAGGAAGAAGAGGAACTGCACCGCGCCGAGCGCCATGAGCGCCTTGCCGATCTGGCGCGAACGTTCCTGGGTCATGCCGGTGGGGTCGTTGGTCACGAGGCGTATCCGGTCTGGCTGCGGGGCTGGCGGCTGCCGGCTAGTGGGCGGGCGAGGTCCCGGCCTGGGACTCCATCTCCCGACGCAGGTCCGGGGGGAGCAGGTTGGGGATGCCCTCGGTGATGGGGTAGACCTCGCCGCAGGCGGTGCAGGTGAGGGTTCCCTCGATGACCTCGCCGGCCTCCTCGCGGGTGGCGTCTAGCCGCAACTCCTTCTTGCAGAGCGGGCAGGCGAGGATGTCCATCAGTTCGCGTTGCATGCGCGAATCGTAGGCGGAGGCGCGCCACACCGGCAACGGGCACCGGCGCGGGGAGCAGTAAGCGACCTTCCCGCCTAGACTCGACCTGTGAGCGAATCGGCGGGGACGGGCGACATCCAGCCAGGGCGTATCGCCCTGACGCGCGCGTACGCCGTGATCAAGCCCGACTCGATCGTCGTGAAGCCCTCGCGGTCCTCGCTGGTGGGGCCGGCGATCCAGGCGATGCTCACCGCCCTGGCAGCGGTGGCGATCGCGCGGTGGATGAACAGCCTGCCGTTGTGGCTGCTGGGCATCCTGCTGGTCTTCATCATCCTCGCGGGTCCGACAGCCATCCTGGGGCTGGTCTACAACGTGCTGGGCAGCGGCTTCCTGATGGAGCGCAAGAAGGGCACCTGCCGCTGGCAGCAGGGCTTCCTCGGTCTGGGGCTGGGCACCCGCGAGCTCGTCCCGTTCCCTCGCATCCAGCGCATCGAGGTCGGCAGCGACTTCGACGACGAACTGGGGTCTGGAGACCTGCAGGACGTGGTGCGCTGGGAGGTGCGACTGGTCAAGGACAACGACCGCGTCCTCGAGATCACCTCGATCACCGCGGCGCGGCCGCTCGCGGACGAGGCGCTGGAGCGGGCGAACCTGCTGGCGTCCGCGCTGGGGGCGATGTGCGAGAAGCCCGTAAGGCTGGGCGAGATTCCCCCGTGGGCGCAGGAGGATTACGAAGACTTCGCCGACCTCGATGAGGACGACGAAGGCCCCGAGGATGAGATGATCGAGGGCGACCGGGGGGCCGAGCGGGGAGCCTGAGTGGGGGCACCGGTGGACCAGGCACAGGAACTGATGCGGGACGCCAGGACGATCGCGGTGGTCGGCGTGACGACCAAGCGCGACCGGCCGGCCAACGACATCGCGCGCTACCTCATCGATCACGGGTTCACGGTCTACCTCGTCAATCCGACGGAGACGGGGCAGGAGATGCTGGGGCGGCGCATCTACGAGTCCGTGCAGGCCCTCCCGGAACGCATCGACATCGTGGACGTGTTCCGCCGGCCGGGGGACGTGCCGCCGGTGGTGGAGGACGCCATCGCCGCCGGGGCGAAGGCCGTGTGGATGCAGATCGGGATCGTGAACGAAGAGGCCGCGCAGCACGCCCGCGATGCCGGGCTGGACGTGGTCATGGACCGCTGCACCAAGGTTGAACACCAGAGGCTGTAACGATTCGGGGACCTCGATCTCTCGCGCTGGCGGTCCCGTCTCGCGCGAGCGGCATCGGGTGCTACACTCTGGATCTAGCGGCCCAACGGGGGACGGGGCTCCACCGCTTTGCACGACGCTCTCAATGAGAAGTGCGGCATCTTCGGGGTCTTCGCTCCAGGCGAAGACGTAGCTCGTCTCACATTCTTCGGGCTCCACGCGCTCCAGCATCGCGGCCAGGAATCCGCCGGCATCGCCAGCAGCGATGGCCGGCGTCTGCACCTCTACACGGACATGGGGCTGGTGTCCCAGGTGTTCACGGAGGACGCGCTGGAGACGCTGCCGGGGCGGTCCGCCATCGGCCACACTCGGTACTCCACGACGGGCGCCAGCAACGCCGGCAACGCGCAGCCGTTCCACCTGAAGGGTCTGCACGGCGAGCTGGCCATCGCGCACAACGGCAACGTGGTGAACGCGGACGTGATGCGCGCAGACCTGCGCGAGCGCGGCGTCCACTTCGAGACCTCCAGCGACACGGAGGTCCTGGGTCGCCTGCTCGTGGACGGCGAGGGCGAGGACTGGGACTCGAGGTTCGCCTACCTGATGCGTCGCGCGAACGGGGCGTACTCCCTCACGCTGCTGACGCACGATGCGGTGTACGCCGTGCGTGACCCGCTGGGCATCCGGCCGCTGGTGATCGGCAAGTTGAACGGCCACGGCTGGGTCTTCGCCTCTGAGACGTGCGCGCTGGACCACCTGGGCGCGACCTACGTGCGCGACGTGCGGCCCGGCGAGGTGGTGCGCGCGGACGGCGAGGGCCTGACCTCCTCGTTCCCGGTGGGCGAGCCGCTGGAGATGACGGAGGGCTCGCCTCGGCAGGCGTTGTGCCTCTTCGAGTTCATCTACTTCGCGCGACCGGACTCGCGGCTGTCGGGCCAGTTGCTGCACCAGGCGCGGATGCGCATGGGGGAGCGGCTCTCGCAGGAGCATCCGGTGGACGCGGACCTGGTCATCGGCGTGCCGGACTCGGCGACGGCGGCGGCCATAGGCTACGCGCAGGCCTCCGGGATCCCGTACGCGGAGGGGCTGGTCAAGAACCGCTACGTGGGGCGCACGTTCATCCAGCCTGACCAGCGGCTGCGCGAGCGCGGGGTGCAACTGAAGTTCAACCCGCTGCGCGAGGTGCTGGAGGGCAAGCGCGTGATCGTGGTGGACGACTCGATCGTCCGAGGCACCACGACGCCGCGCGTGGTGAAGATGATCCGTGACGCCGGCGCGGCGGAGGTGCACCTGCGGATCACGGCGCCGCCGATCACGCATCCGTGCTTCTACGGCGTGGACATGGCGACCCGCGGCGAACTGATCGCGGCCAACATGAGCGTGGAGGAGATCCGCGAGCATGTGGGCGCGGACTCGCTGGGCTACCTCTCGCTGGAGGGCACGGTCTGGGCGGCGAACCTGGGCGAGAGCCAGCATTGCACCGCCTGCTTCTCCGGCGTGTACCCGGGCGAGGTGCCGCTCCAGTTCGACAAGTTCGCGCTGGAGGGCGAGGAGCGGCCCGACCACGAGATCCCGATGGCAGCACCGGCGCCGGTGACCGAGCCGCTCACCGTCCGCTAGCACCGTCCTCTCCGCCCCTCAGTCGAACTCACGTCATCGAGGCGCTAGCCTTCGATCCTCCCCCTACTGCGAGTCGAGCGATGACCGATCCCGCCCGTCCGCCGCTCACCTACGCCGCTTCCGGCGTTGACCTCGATGCGCGCGAGGCGACCGCTCGGCGCTTCGGGCCGATCGCTCGTAGCACCCATGGCCCCCAGGTGATCGAGGTGGCCGGCGCGTTCGCCGGGCTGTTCGGCCTCGGTGCGTCGTATCGCGACCCGGTGCTGGTGGCGTCCACGGACGGCGTGGGGACGAAGGTGCTGCTGCACGCCTCGATGGGGACGATTCGCCTCGCGGGGCACGACATCGTCAACAACAACGTGAACGACCTCATCACCACCGGCGCCACGCCGCTGTTCTTCCTGGACTACATCGCCACCAACGGCCTGCCACACGAGCAGCGCCTCGAACTTGTCGAGGGCATCGCCGAGGCGTGCCGCGAGAACGGGGTCGCGCTGCTGGGCGGCGAGACGGCGGACATGCCGGACATCTACCGCGAGGGCGATTTCGACCTGGCGGGGTTCGTGGTGGGGGTGGTGGAGCGCGACGAGATCATCGATGGCTCGCGCATCGCGCCGGGGGACGTGCTGATCGCGATCCCCTCGAATGGGCTGATGACGAACGGGTACTCGCTGGCGCGCGAGGTGTGGGGGCTCGGCAAGGGCCTGGACCCTGCACGCGAGCGCGAGGTGCTGGACCGTCGCATCGAGGACCTGCGGGGCTCGAGCCTGGGCGAGGCGCTGACGGCGCCGCACCCGTCGTTCACGGCCTCGTTGCGTGCGGTGCAGCCGTACCTGAAGGGCGCGGCACACATCACCGGCGGCGGCATCCCCGGCAACCTGCCGCGCATCCTCCGCGAGGGCGTCGCGGCACGCATCGATGAGTCGTCCTGGGAGACGCCCGCGCTGTTCGAGGTGATCCGGCGCGAGGGCGGCATTGCTCCGGCGGAGATGTACCGCGCGTTCAACATGGGTGTCGGGATGATCCTCGCGGTCGCGCCGGGGGACGTCGAGGCGGCGCTGGCGGCGCTCAAGCCCTCGACGGAGGCGTGGCGCATCGGCGAGGTGGTGGCGCGCGAGGGCGCGGTCGGCGCGGTGCGGGGCATCCCGCTGGCCGACGAGACGGACGAGACGAAGGGATGACGATGAGGGCGCTGCTGGTCGGTTTCACGCCGGAGTTCGTGGACTTCGCGCGCGGCCTGAAGGAACTGGGCTGGGACCTCGCCGGGACGAGCGGCACCGTGAAGGGGCTGCGCGAGGCGGGCGTGGAGGTCGACCAGGTGGCGGACCTGACGGGCAGCCCGGAGATGCTGGGCGGGCGCGTGCGCACGCTCCACCCCGTGATCCACGGTGGCCTGCTGTTCCGCCGCGGCCACGAGCAGGATGAGGCCGAGGTCGCGGAGCACGGCATCGCGCGCGTGGACCTGCTGGCGGCGAACCTCTACCCCTTCATCGACACCGTGACCCAGGGCTCGCCGAGCCTGGAGGAGGCGGTGGAGCAGATCGACATCGGCGGGCCGGCGATGATCCGGGCG
>CAYTRA010000217.1:0-4890 GCA_964439675.1 uncultured Dehalococcoidaceae bacterium | reverse complement strand
TCCACGCCTGGGCGATCCTCGCGGTGGCGGGAGCAGTCCTGCTCGGACGGGCGGCACGAGAGGTGCGGTTCGGCCGGCCACGCCTGTCCCGAGCGTGGTCGGGGAACCTCGGAGCGAGGGCGAGCGTCATCGGAGGGGGCGCGCTGGCGGGTATCTTGCTGCTCGCGTGGGGCGCCAGCATGACCACGCCCGCGTTCATGGCGGTGAGCCGGGCGCGGGAGGGGCAGGAGCGCGCCCTGAGCGGGATCGCCTACCTTCAGCAGCAGGATCCGGGCATGGCCGCCGCCATCGAGTGGGCCCGGACGAACCTGGACCCGGAGGAGCACATCGTGGTGCAGGCCATCGGCGAGGCGTACTCGACGGGGAACCGCTTCGCGGCGTACACCGCCGTGCCCACGCTCCTCGGCTGGCCGGGGCACGAACGCCAGTGGCGCGGCGAGATCGGCGAGACCGCGCGCCGCGAGGCGGTGCAGCGCATCTACACCGGCACGCCCGAGGCGATGCGTGAAGCCCTCGACGAGTGGGGGGTGACGCACATCCTCGCGGGGCGCGAGGAACTGCTGAGGTACGGCCCGAACCTGGACGTGCGCTTCGAGGGCTTCGAGGTCGCCTTCGCCTCGGACGGCGTCGCGATCTACGAGGTGGACGCGCAGTGACCGAGGCAAGCGAGGCCGCGCCGTACGCGGAACGCCGCTCGCCGGCGGAGGCGGGCGTCCAGTGGGTGCGCTCGCTGGACCGCGTGGCGTGGATCGTGATCGGCCTCACCGTGCTCGCCCTCGCCTCGAGGCTCGTGGGCCTCGCGGCGCGCGCCGTGCACCACGACGAGGCCCTGCACCTGATGTACTCGTGGTACTTCGCGGAGGGGCGGGGGTACGACCACAACCCGCTCATGCACGGCCCGCTACAGTTCCACCTGATCGCCGGCTTCTTCACCGTCCTCGGTGACTCGGAGTTCGTCGGCCGGCTGCCCCACGCGCTGGCCGGCACGGCGCTGGTGGCCACGCCGCTGCTGTTCCGCAAGCACCTGACCGGCATGGCCATCGTGCTGGCGTCGGTGTTCCTCCTGGTGTCGCCGTCGCTGCTGTACTACTCGCGGTTTGCGCGCAACGAGCCGTTCGTGGGGCTATTCACAGTACTCATGTTCCTGGCGGTGCTGCGCTATCGAGACCGTCGCGAGGGCGCCGAGGGCGGCAAGTTCCGCTGGCTGGTGCTGTTCAGCACCTGCCTCGCGCTGCAGTTCGCGGCGAAGGAGACCGCCTACATCATCGCGGCGCTGTTCCTCCTCTACTTCAACTTCGCCACGGCGCACGAACTCTTCTGGCAGCCCCGCCGCGCCCGAGGTGAACGCCCTCCGTGGTGGCAGCAGGCGATGCACGGCGCGTGGCTCATCCCCTCCGCGTGGGCGATCGCGGTCGCGTGGCCGTTCATCCGAGGCGTGCGCGACCGCTTCGGATGGCGCGAGCGCCCTCGCGAGGGGGACCTGCTGGTGCTGACGGGGACGCTGGTGCTGCCGCTGCTGGCGGCGTTCGTCGAGATTCCCCTGATGGACGGCGAGGCGCTCTCGCTGGACGAGGAACAGCGGCTGGCGTGGGTGACGGTGCCGGTGCTCCTCCTCGCTTCGGCGGCGGTGGGACTGACGTGGCGGCCGCTGGACTGGGCGATCTGCTTCGCCGTGTTCACCGCGATCCTGCTCCCGCTCTACACCGCCTGGGGGACGAACATCGAGGGTGCGGCGGGCATCTACTGGACGTCGCTCGACTACTGGATCGACCAGCAGGCGGTGCAGCGGGCGAATCAGCCGTGGTTCTACTACTTCATGCTCACGCCGCTTTACGAGCTGCTGGTGCTCGTCCCGGGGCTCATCGGTGGTCTCTGGCTGACGCTGCGGCGGCGCGACGACGTGGCGGCCCTCTTCCTGTTCTGGTTCCTCGGCATGTTCGCCGCGCTCTCCTACGCCGGCGAGAAGATGCCGTGGCTCACGTTCCACCTGGCCATCCCGCTCATCTTCCTGGCCGCGCACGCCCTGGGCGGCCTGCTCCCCCGCGCCTTCGAGGCGGCGCGCAACGGTCGAGGCTCCTCGCTCCAGTGGAGCGCGGGCGGGGTGGTGGCGGTGGGCCTCGCAGCCGCGTTCGCGCTCACGCTGTGGACGGACTACGGGCTGAACGTGGACCACCCGGACACGCCCATCGAACCGTTCATGTACGCCCAGACCACCCACGAGGCGCGCCTCCTCTCCGACGAGATGATCGCGCGCCTCGAAGCCGGCGACGCGGAGAGCGTGCTCATCGACAACGTGGCGAACCTCACCTGGCCGTGGGCGTGGTACCTGCGCGATCACTCTGTCCTCTACCAGGACCGCGACGACATCGACCCGGAGGACTTCGAGGGGGCGACGGTGGTGATCGGCGAGCCGGGGATCCTCCCGAGCCTCGACCGCGGCGAGGGCTGGGAGCGGCGGAAGTACCGCCATTACGAGTGGCCCCACGACTCCGGCTACCGCTCGATCACTTGGGACGGGCTGGCGCGCGGGATCGTGAATGGTTCGCTGCTGGAGGACTGGTGGCAGTTCTTCCTGGAGCGGGACCCGGATTCGCCACTGCTGTACCGCGATGGCGAGGTGCTCTTTCCGCCCGCCTCGGACGCTCAATAGCCCCAGTACGGGGGTGATGGCGTGCCCTTCGGGCGGTATGAGCGTGGGGAAACCTTCACGCCTTCTCTATTCCGCGCGACCGGAGGAACCCGCACACTTAACCGGGACCGGAAGTGGTGTCGTCAGGGGCGGCGACCCAGAGGGAAGAGAGGTCCGTGCGACCACTGCGCATCGTGGTTGGCGTCGCTGTCAGCGCGATTTTCCTCGTGCTGCTCCTGGCGAAGGTCGACCGGACCGAACTGCTGGAGGCCCTCCGCGGCGTGTCGCCGTGGTGGATCGGCGTGGCGCTCGCGTTCTTCGGGGCGTCCGTGTGGGCGCGCGCGCAGCGCTGGGCGGCCATCCTGCGCCCCATCGCGCCGCTGAACCAGGGCGAAGCGGCGTCCCTCATGACCATCGGCCTGGCGGCGAACAACGTGCTCCCCGCACGCACGGGCGAGATCGTCCGCGCGGTGCTGCTGAAGCGGCAGCGAGGCATCTCCGGATTCGCGGTGCTGGCCACGATCATCGTGGAGCGCATCCTGGACGGGCTGGTGCTGGCGCTGTTCCTGGCCGCCACCATCGCGCTCGCCGGCGGGACGGACGTCCTGCGCGTCTTCGCCGCGCTGGTGGGCGGCGCGTTCCTCACGCTCACGGCCATCCTCGTGCTTGTCGCCATGCGCCCTCGGGTGGCGGAGCGGCTGACCGAGTTCGGCCTGCGCTTCCTGCCCAGACGCCTGCGCGAACGTGCTCGCGGATGGGCGGAGCGCTTCATGTCCGGCCTGGCCCCGATGCGCACGGGACGGGCATGGATGGTGGTGAGTGGCCTCACCGTCGTCTCGTGGTCACTGGAGGCGCTCTCCGCGTGGGCCGTCGGACAGGCGTTCGGCCTCGGCTTGGACGCGGGCATCTACTTCGGCGTCTCCGGCGCCGCCAACCTCTCCATGGCCGCGCCCAGCACGTCTGGCGGCATCGGCCCCTACGAGTTCTTCGCGCGCGAGGTGGTGGGCCGCTTCGGCGTGGGCACGGCCACGGGGACGGCGTTCGCGCTGGTGCTGCACTTCACGGTGCTGGTGCCGGTGGCCATCGTGGGCCTGCTGCTGGTCTGGCGGCAGGACCTGGGCCTGCGCTCGCTGGCTTCGACAGACATGGACGACCTGCCCGGCAAGGACGGCAGCGACAACACCGGCCCCCGGCGCATCGAGGACTCGCCTGCCCTCGATGCTGCGCCCTCGCCGGAGGGTGAGGCGGACCGGGAGCCGGCCGGGACGCGGGGTCGGTGACGTGCGGGCAGTGCGCGGGGTCTGGGTAATGAGGTCAGAGCGATGAAGGTGATCGTGATCGGCGGCGGCGTCGCCGGCCTCGGCGCAGCCTATGAGTTGCTGAAGCGCGGCCACGAGGTGGCGCTGTACGAGGCCAGCCCGGAGTTCGGCGGCCAGGTGCGCACGTTCGAGATCGACGGCGGCCGCATCGAAATCTTCTACCACCACCTCTTCCAGTCAGACGACGAGGCGATCCGCGTCATCCGAGAACTCGGCCTGGAGGGCGATCTCACCTGGATCGACTCGAACGTGGGGCTCCACGGCGGCGGCAAGAACTACCCGTTTGTGGGTGCGCTGGACCTCCTGAAGTTCGACCGCGTCTCGCTGCTCTCGCGTCTGCGCCTGGGGCTCACCGCCCTCTGGCTGCGCCGCGTCCACGACTACCAGCGCTACGAGGGCACGCGCGCCGCCGAGTGGATCCGCAAGAAGGTGGGCCGCGAGGGCTATGACCGCGTCTGGGGCCCGCTGCTCCGTGCCAAGTTCTCCGAGCACGCTGAAGACGTTTCCATGGTGTGGTTCTGGGGCAAGATATATCTGCGCTTCGCCTCGCGGCCCAAGACCGGGCTACCCGTCATCGGCGGGCTGCTGGCGAAGGAGCAACTCGGCTACCTGAAGGGCTCGTTCGGCCGCCTGATCGACGGTCTGGTGGACGCCTGCCGCGAGCGCGGCGCGCACATGGAGGCGGGCGCCCCCGTGCAACGCGTGCTCATCGAGGATGGCCGCGCCGTCGGCGTCTGCCTGCCCGACGGCCGCGAGGACCGCGCCGACGCCGTGCTGGCCACCACCCCCAGCGGCCTCTTCCAGAAGATCGTTCCGGACCTGGACACGATGGGCGTCGAGGGCGCTCGATACGCCTCGATGCTGGGACAGGTGCAGTACCAGTGGGCGACGGTGATGGTGCTGACGCTGGACCGCGCGCTCTCCGACATCTACTGGCTGACC
>CAYTRA010000216.1:0-4975 GCA_964439675.1 uncultured Dehalococcoidaceae bacterium | reverse complement strand
ACACACGACACGGTCGCGGCCGGGATGATCCTCGGCCCGGCTGACGGCTGACCCCCTCGATGGCGGATGCGCCCCCGCTGAGGACGCGCCGCGGGCTCGGCGAGGAAGGCGCGGGCGCCCTCGCGGCCCTCGAGGAGTACCGGTCGCTCCGCAGGAGCGAGGCGACGCGCACGAGTCGTGACCACCGGCGTCTCGCGCTCCAGGTCGGGCGTGTCGCGCTCGGCGTCCTGGCGGCCATCTACCTCTTCGCGCTCGCGCTGAAGTTGCTCTCCGCCGCCGCGCCCGGCGTCGCCACGCTCCTGGACCGCCTCGCCATCGATGGGGTGCCGAACCTGGTGGGCTTCGGCTGGCTGGCGGCCTACGGCGCGCTCTCCGGATCACCGGTGGCCGCTCTGTCGCTCTCACTCCTCGATGGCGGCGCCATCACCGAGGATGGTGCGCTGGCGATGCTCTCTGGCTCGCGCATGGGCGCGTCGCTCATCGTGTTGCTCGTGGGCTTCATCGCGTACGTGCGCGGGCGCGGGCGCCCGGACGGCGTGTACGTCGGCGTGGTGGCGCTGCTCACGACCATCGTGGTCTACATCCCCGCGACGCTCCTCGGCCTCTGGCTCCTCGATGTCGGGCTCGTGGAGGGGCCGTCACGCCTCGTGCCGGCAGGGTGGGCAGATGTGCCCGCCGAGGCGGTGCGCCCGGTGGTGGAGCCGCTCTCGGACCTTCCGGGGGCGGTGCTGTTCGCCCTGGGCGTCGGCACGCTGCTGCTGGCGTTCGCCGTGTTCGACCGCGTCCTGCCGAATCTCGATCCGCCGCCGGCAGGCTTCGAGCGCCTGTCGCGCCGCTTCCGGTCGCCTCGGGCGATGTTCGTGTTCGGCGCCCTCGTCACGTCCGTGACCATGTCGGTCGCGCTCTCGGTGACCATCCTCGTGCCGCTCACGCTGAAGGGCGTGGTGCGGCGGCAGGACGTGATCACCTACGTCATGGGCGCCAACATCACCACGTTCCTGGACACCCTGTTCGCCTCGCTCCTGCTGGACAGCGAGGCGGCCACGCCGGTGGTGCTGGCGGAGATGGTGGCCGTGACGGTGGTGTCGGTGGCTGTGTTCGTGCTCGCGTGGCGGCCGTTCTCGGCCGGCATCCTCGGTGTCGCGTCGCGGGTGAGCGCCAGCCGGGGATGGCTCGCCGCCTTCCTGGCCGTGCTGTTCGCCGTGCCGGGCGTCCTCGCGGTAATCTAGGCCGTCCCGCTCCCAGGGGGATGACTCCAATGTCAGGGCTCGACGCTCACTTCACTCGCAGGCGTTTCCTCGGCCTCGCCGCCGGCGGCCTCACCGTGGGCGCCCTTGGCGCGCTCAGCATCACCCGTCGAGGTGACTCGCCCTCCGCCGAGCCCGCGCTGGCGGCGACGACCGAGACGCCCACGCCGACCTCGACACCTACCGCCGCGCCGACGCCCACCCCCGAGCCGGAGCCGCCGGTCATGCCGCGAGGTCGCGACGAGGTGGTGCTGATGGCCGGCACGGAGTGGGAGGCGCGCGGCTCGATCTTCCACAGCGGCGTCGCCGGCCCTCGGTTCATGGTGCTCGGCGGGGTGCATGGCAACGAGCCCGGCGGCTGGCTGGGCGCCGAGGCCACCGCGCAGTGGGAGGTGGACCGCGGCATGCTGATCGTGCTGCCTCGGATCAACCACCGCGCCGCTGCCGCCTTCGAGCGCACGCTGGAGGGCGCGGGCGACCTCAACCGCCTCTACCCCGGCGATCCGGACGGCCCGCCCATGGCCCAGATGGCGTACGAGATCACCACGCTGGCGAAGCACTGGCGCCCCCACTGGTTGTGGGACATGCACGAGTCCTGGGGCTTCTACAACGAGCGCGGCGACAACCGCGGCACCGCCTTCATCGGCCAGACCATCACCAGCAGCAACGCCGAGGCGAACGCAGAGATCGAGGCCCTCGTGGCCCAGGTGAACGCCGAGATCACGGAGCGCGAGGCGTTCCAGACCCGCATGCGCCCCGGCGGCCGCTTCGGCTTCGACGAGTTCTCCCCACCGTCCGACGAGGCGCTCCGCGGCCGTCGAGGCTCCTCGTCACTGTCGCTGGGGAACCACATCACCGGTCTGCGGCCCGTGCTGGTGGAGATGGGCCAGATGAACCAGCCGGAGGCACGGCGGTCCGAACTCCATCAGTTGCTGGTGCGCCGCATGATGGAGCGCTTGCAGATGCTGCCGCTGGCTTAGCGGCCCTCCGCTCCCCGCGCCCGCTTCGCGGGCGTCCTTCGACAGGCTCAGGATGAACGGGGACCGGAGCCGGAGAGCGATTGATGCCGCTTGTCCTGAGCATGTGGAAGGGCGACCCGTAGGCCGTCAGGAGCAGGCGCGGCGGGTGCTCTCCCGTGCTACCTTCCGCCCGCAGCCGGTCCCGTGACCGACGGAGGGGTAGATACGCATGAAGTTCGCAGCCTGGCTCAACCTCTCGCCTGCCTGGGAGCACGTCCTGGACCAGGCGAAGCACGTGGAAGAGACCGGCTGGGACGGCATCTACGTCGCGGACCACTTCATGCCCGGCGGGGAGAACAACACCGGGCCCACGCAGGAGTGCTGGACCACCCTCGCCGCGCTGGCCGCCTCGACGTCTCGGGTGCGTCTCGGATCGCTGGTGACGGGGAACACGTATCGGCACCCACCGGTGCTGGCGAAGATGGCGGCGCAGGTGGACATCATCTCCGGCGGGCGGCTGGTGTTTGGCCTCGGCGCCGCGTGGCAGCAGAACGAGCACGAGGCGTACGGCATCGAGTACGGCACGGCCGGTTCGCGGCTGCGGCGACTGGAGGAGAGCGTGCAGATCATCCGCTCGCTCTTCCAGAACGAGCGCACCACCTTCGAGGGCCGCTACTACCAGGTTAAGGACGCGCCGCTGGCGCCCAAGCCGGTGCAGGAGGGCGGTCCGCGCCTGCTCATCGGTGGCGGAGGCGAGCAGAAGACGCTGCGCATTGTGGCGAAGTACGCGGACGAGTGGAACATCTGGGGAACGCCGGAGACGCTGGCGCGCAAGGGCGCCGTGCTGGACCAGCGCTGCGAGGAGATCGGGCGCGACCCGAAGAGCGTGTACCGCAGCGCCCAGGCCATCGTGACGCTCTCGGACGACCCAGCGGTCGTCGAGCGCGCCCGTAACGCTCCGGGTTTCGCCGGCATCGCGGGCAGCCGCGACGAGATCGTGGACACCCTCGGCCGCTACGGTGAGGCCGGCGTGAGCGAGTTCATCGTCCCGAACTTCAACTTCGGGCGCGGCACCAACGACGCCTATGACCAGTTGATGCAGGACGTGGTCTCGCAGGTGCGTTGAGTCCTCGCGAGAACGCGGGCTAGTCGTCCAGGTACGCCCAGCGGTCGCCACCCTGCAGCAGGCTGCGGTGCCGGTTGATCTCGCCGGCGTGGTACGTGTCGTGCGCGAGCATGATCGAGATGAGCCGTTCCGCCGGCAGGCGCTCGCCACACGTGCTCAGCCGCAGACTCTCGAGGTCGGCGTCGTCTGCGAGTGACCGTACAGCGGCGAGCCAGGCGGCCTGTCCCTCCTCGAGCCAGCCGCGCATCGCCTCCATGCCCCGCGAGGGGGGCCGCAGAGTGGGGCCAGAGCGAGGCGGCGCCGAACCCGTAGTCGGCGTACATGAACTTGCGCCACGCCACGTGCTCCGTGATGTTGGCGATGGATCGCTCCGCGCCGGCCGGGAGGGCGTGCCAGTCCTCCTCCCGCACCGTCTGGAGGTTCGCGAGCAGCGAGTGCTCCCGGTCCTTCGAGTAAGCCCACGCGAGTTGCCGTTCGAGGGCCTCGAGTGCTGTCCGCGCCATCGCGACTACTCCACTCGCCCCATCGTCCAGCCCTCGGCGCCGCGCATCAGGCTGCGCTGCCGGTTCACCTCGCCGGAGTGGTACAGGTCGTGGTCCCGGATGATGGCGATGAGGTGCTCGGTTGGGAGTAGCGCACCCCAGGGCGCGTACCGCTCCACCGCCAGTTCCGAGTCGTCCCCGAGCGCATCGACGCAGGCCACGAAGTTGCGATGGCCCTCGTCCAGCCAGTCGAGGACGGCGGGCATGTCCCACGCCGGCGGCCCGGCGGATGGCCCCCACTGCAACGAGCGGTCGCCGAAGCCGTGGTTGGCGTACATGCGCTTGCCCGCGCCCACGTGCGCCACGATCTCCGCGATCGACAACTCCGGGTCCTCCCCGAAGACGGCCACGTCATGCTTCGTCGGATGCGCGTGCCACTCCTCCGGGCGGATGTCCTCCAGGTTCACGCGTAGCGCACTGAAGCGGTCGCCTCGGTAGGCGGCCTCCAGCGTGCGGATGAGGGCGTCGAGGGCTGCTCGGCTCACGTGCTCGCTCCGATAACGGCCAATAACGGGGAGCATAACGGCGGCCCGGCCTAGCATGGGCGCATGAGTGACACCGCCCCCGACTCCACCGCCGACCGCTACACCCACGGACACCACGCCTCGGTGGTGGGACAGCATGCGAGGCGTACCGCAGAGCGCGACGCCGCGTACCTGCTGCCGCATCTGCGCCCGGGCATACGCCTCCTGGACATCGGCTGCGGCCCCGGGACCATCACCACCGGCCTCGCGAGGGCGGTCGCGCCCGGCGAGGTCGTGGGCATCGACCTCGTGCCCGAGGTCATCGAGAGCGCGCGCGAGCACCTCGCGGAGACGGGGCTGACGAACGCTCGCTTCGAGGCGGCCTCCGTCTACGAACTCCCCTACGAGGACGCCTCCTTCGACGCAGCGCACGCGCACCAGGTGCTCCAGCACCTCGCGAGGCCGGTGGACGCCGCGAAGGAGGCGCTGCGCGCGAACTGGTAGCGCCCACACCAGCGCTGGTACGGCGGAGTGCCGGCGCTGGGGAACGGCTCGACGGGCTGGCCCTGGAGCGCGCCCGTCATGTACGTGTGCCAGATCTCTGCCGGCAGCGTGCCGCCCGTGACGCCGGCGATCC
>CAYTRA010000215.1:0-4977 GCA_964439675.1 uncultured Dehalococcoidaceae bacterium | reverse complement strand
CCGAAGTTCTCCACGAAGAACCCCGGCGAGTGCAGCTTGCCGATGTCGTGGTAGTACGCCCCCACGCGCACCAGCAGCGAGTCAGCGCCGATGCGGTCCGCCGCTCGGTCCGCCAGTGACCCCACGAGCATCGAGTGCTGGAACGTGCCGGGCGCCTCGTCCTGCAGGCGGCGCAGCAGCGGGTGGTTCAGCTGCACCAGCTCCATCAACTCCACGCGGGTGATGATCCCGAACGGGCGGCTGAGGAGCACGAACGCCCCCACCGCCACGATCGCCGTCAGCAACCCACCTACCGAGGCCGCCCCGGCGATCCACGCGACCTCCGTGGCGGTGCGCTCGTCGTCCAGCAGCAGCACCATCACGGCCGCCAGCCCGGAGGCCACCGCCGAGGCGAGCCCGGCACCGAGGTACCCCTGTAGCCGCTCGGCCCGAGACGCCACGAACAGCCCGGCGAGCGACGACGCCGCCGTCGCAAGGACGAGCCGGAGCGCGTCCAGGTCGGTGCTCGCGGAGCCGCCGCTCTGCGGCACCGCGACCGAGAGGAAGCCGACCACGCCGGCCATCACCACCGCGACCATCACGCCGCTGGTCACGTCCAGCAACACGGCCGCCACCACCGCCCCCGCCGCGAGGGGCAGTCCGAGCGCGAGGTACAGGTTGTCGTCGTCCGGCAGGATCACGGGATAGGTGAACTTTGCGACCGCCACCGGCACCACCAGCGTCAGCCCGAACAGCAGCAGCCGGCGCACGCCGCGCAGCGCTCGAGGCTTCGTGACCCACAGGTGCGCCCCGAACGCCGCCCCGCCGAGGACGGCCGCAATCGCCGAGGCGAGCACGGACGTGAGCGTCACCGAGCCGGTGCGGATATCGAGCATCGTGATCGCCTCGAAGCCGGCTTCGTCGATCACGCTGCCGGCGGGGATGATTACCTCGCCGGCCTGGTACGTCACCGTGACGGGCGTCGTGTTCGCGCGCGCCTCGCGCCGCAGCGCATCTGTGCGCTCCTGCGACACGGTCAGCGTCGGCACCACGAGGGGGTCGAGGAGTTCCGTGAGCGCCAGCGTCTCGTCGCCGGTGAGCAGCGCCGAGAGGAAGTTCGCCGCCCGGCCTCGCGCCGTCTCCACGTCGTCCGTGCCGATCGCCCCGGTCAGCGTGCGCGAGAGCGCGTCGCGGGCTTCCTCCTGCATCGTGGCCCACCGCGCGTCCGGCACGGACACGAACGTCGCTGCAGCCCGCTGGGAGAGGTCCGTCCCGGCGATCTGCTGCACCGAGGTCTCCCGAGCAGACGCCGAACTCGTCTGGTCCCGCCGCGCCATGTCGATGGCGCCCAGGATGCGGTCCAACTCGGCCAGCTGCTGGTCGCGGATCTCCGGGTCCAGCACCAGCACGTCGTCGATCGCCGCCTCGGCCTCGTCGCGCCGCTGCTCGGTCAGGACCTCGGACTCGTAGGAGATATCGCGAGGCGCGACCACGCCGGCCTCCGCCGTGACGCCCACGTCCAGGCGCTGGCCACCGGGGAACCACGGGAACAGCACGGCGAACAGCGCCAGCGCCGTGACTGCCGCCAGCGCGAAGGCGACCGAGCCGTTCGGCGCCTGCTGGGCGGCTGCGCGGATGGTGCTCTGCGTAGAGCGGCTGACCATGGTGTGTGGCGCCCGGGCGCGGGCGCTCAGCCCTCGAGGATCTCGCGCGCGACCTTGTTCACGCGGCTACCGTCCGCCCGGCCCTCCACGCGGGCGAGCAGCGGACGCATCACCTTGCCCACGTCGCCGGGCCCGGAAGCGCCTACCTCGGCGATCACCTCGCGCGCCAGCGCCTGCAGGTCCTCGTCGCTCATCTGCTTCGGCAGGTAGTCCTCGATGACCACGAGTTCCGCGCGCTCCTTCTCCGCCAGGTCCTGGCGGTTCGCCTTCACGTACTCGTCGATGGAGTCGCGCCGCTGCTTCGCCTCCTTCTGGAGGACGCGTGTCGCCTCGGCGTCGTCGAGGGCATGACCCGCTTCGATTTCGGCGTTCTTGAAGGCGGCGAGGATGAGGCGCAGCGCATCACGACGACCGGAGTCGCCGGCCTTCCACGCCGTGGTCATGTGCTCGCGGATGGTCTCAGAGATGGTCGCCACGTCGGCTCCTTCGCCCCCGGCAACCCTACTCGATCCCCAACCAGTTTGCCCCGCGCGAGGTGCTGCGTACGCCGCCTCGGCACCCTCAACCGCGAGGGCTTCTCTGATCCCCTCTCCTTCCCACGGAGGGAAGGAGGGGTGAGGGAGAGGGGCGGTCCGCGCCGCCGCAGGCGGCAGCGGACATCCGCGGATGAACGCGCCTACGCGCGCTCGCGGGTGCGGGCGCGGGCCATCGCCTTCCGCAGCTTGCGGCGGCGAGCGGCTTCCTTCTTCTTGCGGCGCTCGGAGGGCTTCTCGTAGAACTCGTGCCGGCGGGCGTCCGTCAGGATGCCGTCCGCCTGCACGCGCTTGTTGAAGCGCCGCAGCGCGGCCTCCAACGACTCCGAGTCACCGACGTAGATTTCTGTCACGCGTTACCACCCCCGCCGGTGCGCCGCCCCCTCGTTCGGAGGACGCCCCGGGATCGTTCCACTTGAACCCGTCCACGCACACCTGGTACGCGGACGAACATCAGCCATGTTCGCACGCCCCGCACGCCCGATCAACGACATCTCTGGCCGAGGGGCGGCCGATCGCTCCGCCCCTCGACGGGCGCCGAACCGGGACGCACGAGGGGCCCCCGCCCGTCCTCAGCCTGTCGAAGGACGCCCGCGAAGCGGGCGCGGGGCACCTGACGCCCACCCCTGACAGACGCAGCAGCGCGGCCAGAAAAGGCCGCGCCGTCAACGTCACTGAAACAGGACTAGTCGGCGGAGGGCAGCACCTTCGGCTGCAGTTCCTCCATGCCACGACCGTTCACGTTCAGGTTGCAGTCGCCCGGCTTGATGCAGAGCACCTCAACGCCGGTCGTCTCGTCCTTGTAGCGCTTACCAAGAGCAACAGCCATGTGGATCCCGTCCTAGAGCTGCTCGAGCGGCTGGTCGTCGCAGCGCAGCTCCGCGTCATCCGCACCCTTGGTGACGATGAACTCGGCGCCGCACTTCGTGCACTTGTACCGCTTACCAGTCACTGCTGCCATGTAGATATCCCCTCCATCGAGGTCCCTATCCCGGACCCCGATCGCGTGTTGTGCGTCCCGTCGAGGCCCTACGGCTCGACGTTCTTGATGAACTGGACGAGGTTGTCGATCTCCTCGTCGGTCAGACCGGCCGCCGTCCAGGACGGCATCGCCGTGCCCGGCCGGCCGTTCGCGATCGTGTCGTGGTAGAACTCGTCCGACTCGGTCAGTCGGTCTGGCGTCAGCGCCGGACCGACCAGGCCCTCGCGGTTTTGCCCGTGGCAGGCCGCGCAGTTGTTCGCGAAGAACTCACCCACCAGCACGCCCTGGACCATCGTCTGGGCTTCCGGCTGGTTCGACGGAGTCGAGGTCGGCTCAGGCGTACCCTCGCCCTCCGAGCCCGGCTCGGCGAACGGGTCACGGCTCACGATCTCCTGGCGGGTAGCACCAGTGTACTGGCCGCAGTTCGCCGTCGTGGGAGACGAGTTGCCGGCTTCCTCCGGCGAGAGGAGCACCTCTTCCGGGGTCGTGCCCGCCTCCTCGTCGTGCTCGTGGCCGATCTCTTCCACGAGATCCCAACGGTCGGTCACGATCATGTCGACGAGGTAGTTGATCTGCGTCTCGGACATCGGCCCGCCGTAGCGTTCCGACCACACAGGCATGATCGTGTTGGTGCGCCCACAGGCAATGGTGTTGAAGAGGAACTCACGAATCTCGCGCGCTTCGCCCTCCGCCGTCGCCTCGACGCCGTACTCGTTGTCCTCGCCCAGGATCAGGAAGGCGTCGTTGTCCAGCGCCGGCGCCACGCCACCTTCGCCCTCCATGCCGTGGCAGGAGCGGCAGTTGTTCACGAACAGCTCGGCGCCGCGGTGGGCGATCAGGTCGGCCTGGTTCTCCTCGGCGGTGGCCTGGCGGTTCGGCTCGTTCAGGATGTACGCACCGAAGGTGAGGAACGCGAGGAACAGCAGTCCGATCATCGCGTTGACCTGTTTGCTGGTGTTCATACGTCCGTCACTCTCCGCGCCGCATAGCGGTGGGTTGCTTCACCGGGCCCAACGCCCGCGCGTCCTGCCTAGACCGGCACCGCCCGCGAGGGGTTGTCCGGGCCGCCCGACGTGATCTGGCCCGTCTGCACCGTGATGTTCCCCGCGTCGTCGATCTCGATGGCCATCGTGTCCATCGAGCGCGGCGCGGGGCCGTACACGCGGACACCGGCGACCGTGTAGGTCGAGCCGTGGCACGGGCACTGGAACCAGGAGCCGGACTCGAAGCCCGGGACCGCGGCGTTGTGCTTCCACGGCACCGTGCAGCCCAGGTGCGGGCACTTGCGCCAGAGCGCCAGCAGGCCCTCGCCGCCACCGGAACCGGAGTCCGCGGTGTTCGTCGGGTCCAGGTTCACCATCCAGAACTGGCCCTCGGAGTTCGCGACCGGCTCGCCACCCACCGGGTAGTCGGCCACGTTTCCCGCCGGCACCGGACCACCGAAGCCGCGCACGTTGCGGGGATAGAGGTAGTCCAGCAGCAGGCCCACGCTGCCCAGCAGCGTCACACCGAGGCCGGCCCAGAACGAGGCGCGGATGAAGTTGCGCCGCGAGACATCGTGATCCAGCGGCGTCACCAGCGCTGCGGGCACCGCCTCGGAGTCGGCGACCTGCGTGCGCCGCGAGGCCAGCGCCGAGCGCCAGGCGTCTGTCTGGGACTGCTGAATAGGTTCGTTCGCCACAGGTTCCTCCGAGCGAGCCGTCTTACTCGTGCGCGAAGATCGTGTACGGGATCAGCACCAGGCCCTCGCCACGGAAGAAGGTGCCGACGATCGTCAGGGTGATGTAGACGGCGATGAATCCGGAGAACTGCAGGATCA
>CAYTRA010000214.1:0-5012 GCA_964439675.1 uncultured Dehalococcoidaceae bacterium | reverse complement strand
CCGCGCGCCAGATCCGCGCCCGCAAGACGGAGGACGTGATCTTCTCCGGCTCGGAGAAGCGCCGGCAGATGGGCATGGCGGAAGTCACGCTCATCCTCGACAACTCGGAGGGCTGGATGCCCATCGAGTTCTCGGAGGTCTCCGTCACTCGCCGGGCGCATCGCTCCGGGGAGAACGAGTACCTGATCAACGGCCAGCAGGTGCGCCTGTCTGACGTGATCGACCTCTTCCGGCGCGCCCAGGTGGGCCAGAACTCCTACGCCCACATGTCGCAGGGCCTGGTGGACGAGGTGCTGGCGCTCAAGCCCCAGGACCGGCGCGAACTGATCGAGGAGGCGGCGGACCTGCGTCGCCACCGCCACCAACTGACGCTCTCCGAGCGCCGCCTGGTGGAGACGCGCGACAACCTGGGCCACGTGCGCATGCTGATCCGCGAGGTGGAACCGCGCATCCGGGCGCTCCAGCGCCAGTCCAAGCGCGCCGCGCGCTACAAGGAACTGGCCGCGGAACTGTCGGATGCCCTGGAGGTCTACTTCGAGCACGAACTGCGCGACTCGCAGGAGTCCCGCACCAGGGCGCAGGCGGACCACGACCAGAAGGCGCGGGCCTTCGCGGACGCCCGGGACGGCCTCGCGAAGATCGAGTCGCGGCTGGGCGAACTCACCACCGTCCTGACGGAGCGCCGCTCCGCGCTGGAGACACTCCAGCGCAAGGAGCGCGAACTGGCGGAGGAGGGCCTGCGCCTGGAGCAGGCGGTCGCCCTGGCGCAGCAGCGCCTGGAGCTCCTGGCCGAGCGACGCACGGAACTCGAGGCGGCCATCGCGCAGGCGGACGTGCCGGAGGACGAGAGCGGCTCGTTCGACTCGCTGCTCGCCAACCTTGACGCTCGCGTGGCGGAGGAGCAGACGCGGCTGGCCCGGGAGCGCGAGGCGCTGGCCTCCGCCGACGAGGCGACCCGCACCGTCCTGCGCGACCTCTCGGAGGCGGAGGCGCGACGCGCACGCCTGGAGGCGGAGCGCGAGGACCTGGTCCGCCGCATCGAGGAGGAACGCGCGCGCATCGAGCGTCGCGCCAGCGAGAAGGCGGAGGCGCAGGCGGCGCTGGAAGCGTTGCAGGTGGAGGCCGTGGAGCAGCGTCGCGCGCTGGAGGCGCACACGCTGGAGGCCGAAGCACGCGCCGAGGCGGCCCGCATGACGCGCGAGCGCCGTGAGTCCGCGGAGCGGCGGTTGGAGGAAGCCCAGCGCGACCTGCAGGGCGCGCAGCAGGCGCTGCGGGAGGCGGAAGACCGCGTCCGCGCCCTGAAGGAGCGCCAGTCGCTCATCGAGATGTTGCAGGAGTCCCTGCCCTCCGCCACCGGCGGAGCGCAGGCGCTGCTGGAGGGCAAGGAGCAGCCCGCGCCGGAGGGCGAGGAGCACCCGCTGTCCGGCGTGCTGGACGCCGTCGCGAGGTTGATCCGCGTGCCGGAAGGCCTGGAGACCGCCATCGAGGCGGCCCTTGCGGAGCACCTCTCCGCCATCGTGGTGGAGAAGTATGAGGACGCCGTGGCGGCGCTCCAGTACCTGCGGGAGGAGGGCGCCGGCACGGCGACCGTCTACCCGTTGGCGGCGATGGAGCAGCGCTACCCGCTCAACCTCTTCAATGAGCGCGGCGTCATCGGTATCGCGTCACGCCTCGTGCGGTGCGAGCAGAAGTACCGCGCGCTGGTGGACACGCTGCTCGGGCGCACCATCGTGGTGGACGACCTCCGCGTCGCGGAGGCCATGATCAAGCGTGGTCTGGGCTCCGTGGTGACGCGAGACGGCATCCTGCTGAAGCCGGGCGGCGCCCTGTACGGCGGTCGCACCGGCTCGATGTCGGAGCGCTTCTCGATGGAGCGTGAACTCGAGGCGCTCCCGGCGCAGGTCGCGGAGGCGGAGGCCGCCCTCACGCCGGCGCGGGCGAGGGTGGAGCACCACCAGGCGATCGTCGCGGACGCCCGCGACGCCGTGGCCGCCTCGCGCAAGACCGTGGACGAGGCGGAGGAGTCCCGCCGCCAGCACGAGCGTGAGCGCGCCGCCATCGAGCGCCGTCAGGCCGAGGTGGACTCGGAGATCCGGGCCGTCTCGCGACGGCTGGAGGACGATCCGGCGGACGCCGGCCGCGCCCAGGAACTGCGCGAGCGCGCCGACAACGCCGCCCGCACCATCGAGGAGGTCGCGGAGCGCATCGTGGCGCTGCGTGACCGCTCGACGGCCGTGGGCACCGAGCGCGACAGCGTCGCCCAGCGGGTGACCGAGGCCACGCAGGCCCTCGCGGCCGTGGAGGCGGAACGGCGTTCGCTGGTGGCGCAGCGCGAGGAGCGCATCGCCGCGCGTCAGCAGGCGCTGGTGCAGTTGCAGGAGCGTCGGGCGAGCCTGGAGAACATCGGGCGTGAGCAGGAGGACCTGGAACTGACGCTGCGCGACCGCCGCGAGCGCCAGGCCAACCTGCGGACGGAACGCACGGACGTGCAGTCCCAGATCGGGCCCGCGCACGCACTCGTCGCGGAACTTACCGAGGAGGAGCGCGGGCTGGCCGCCTCCCGAGGCGACGCGCAGCGCAGCCTGCTCACGGCCGAGCGCGAGATGCTGGAGACGGAGAACCGCCTCCGTCGCGAGGTGGAGCGGTTGCAGGGCATCCAGCGCGAGATCGCGGAGGAGGGCATGCAGGTGCTGGAGGACGGCACCGTGCGCCCCGTCCCGAAGGCGGAGGGCGAGACCAGCGTCGCCATCGCCCTCGACGAGGACGATGAGGCCGAGGATGACTCGGAAGTCCTCGCGGCTGTCGGCGTGCGCGGGGGCGCGGACGTGGACGTGCCCGCGCTGCGGGAGCGCATCAGCGAGCTGCGGGGCGAGATCCGCGCGCTGGGCCCCGTGAACGTGGAGGCCGTGGAGGAACTGACCTCGGAGCAGGAGCGGTTCGACTTCCTCACCACCCAGGTCGCCGACCTGGAGGCGGCGGAGGGCGAACTGCGCGAGGCCATCCGCGACCTGAAGAAGTTGATCCGCGAGCGCTTTGTGGAGACCTTCCACGTGGTCAACGAGCGGTTCTCCATGTACTTCACGCGCTTCTTCGGCGGCGGCCAAGCGGAACTCCGCCTGATCGAGGCCGACCCGGACGACCCGGACTCCGAGCCGGGCGTGGACATCTTTGCGCAGCCGCCG
Organism: uncultured Dehalococcoidaceae bacterium; assembly: GCA_964439675.1. Classification (GTDB taxonomy): domain Bacteria; phylum Chloroflexota; class Dehalococcoidia; order UBA2979; family UBA2979; genus W-Chloroflexi-9. Next base: position 1,830 of record CAYTRA010000214.1, on the reverse strand, counting down.
GGCAAGCGGATCAGCAACATGACGGTGCTGTCCGGCGGCGAACGGTCGATGACCTCGGTGGCGCTGCTGTTCTCGCTGCTGTCCGTGAACCCGGCGCCGGTGGTGGTGCTGGACGAGGTGGACGCCGCGCTGGACGAGGCGAACGTGGGCCGCTTCGTGGACACGCTGCTGGAACTGCGGGACCGCACCCAGTTCGTGGTCATCTCCCACAACCGCCGCACCATCGAGGCCGGGGACGCCATCTACGGCGTCTCCATGGGGGACGACTCGACGAGCCAGGTGCTGTCGCTCCGCCTCGCGGACCTGCCGAAGGCGTCGTAGCGCTTCGTAGCCCTCGTAGGGTGGGGCGGACCCAAATCAGCGACCGACGGGCGGTGCTCCGGTAGGATCGGAGCACCGCCCGTTCGCATCTGGATTGCAGGAGGCACGTGTGCCGCTCTTCGGCCGTGGACGCGACAAGCAGGCCGAAGAGGCCACGGATGCCGCGCTGGAGAAGACCAGGCGCTCCTTCTTTGGCCGCATGGGCGAGATCTTCGCCGCCGACGTCACCGAGGAGACGTGGGAGTCGCTGGAGGAGGTGCTCATCGGCGCCGACGCTGGCGTGCAGACCACCCTCGACGTCATCGAGCGCGTGCGCGCCATGGACCTCCGCAAGGCGGACGACGTGCGGCGCGCGCTGGCCGCCGAACTAACGGCGATCCTCGAGGCCGCCGAGGAGCCACGAGGCCGCCTGTGGGGGCTGCCGGAGGACGCGCCGGAGCCTGACCGCCCGTGGATCGTCCTCGTGGTGGGCGTGAACGGCACCGGGAAGACCACGGCCATCGGCCGGCTGGCGTACGCCTACATGCAGGAGGGCCGCAAGGTGATGGCCGCCGCCGGCGACACCTTCCGCGCCGCCGCCATCGAGCAGATCCAGGGCTGGGGTGAACGCCTCGGCTTCGACGTGGTCGCGCAGGGGCAGGGGGCGGACCCGGCGGCGGTCGCCTTCGATGCCATCAGCGCCGCACAGTCCCGCGGGTCGGACGTGGTGCTGATCGACACCGCCGGACGGCTCCAGAACAAGCAGAACCTGATGGCCGAACTCTCCAAGGTGCGCCGCGTCATCGAGCGGCACGTCCCGCGCGGGCCGGACGAGGTGCTGCTGGTGCTGGACGCCACCACCGGGCAGAACGGCCTCTCGCAAGCGCGCGCCTTCGCGGAGGCGGTGGACGTGACCAGCGTGATGCTCACCAAGCTGGACGGCACCGGTAAGGGTGGCATCGTCTTCGCCATCGCGAAGGAGTTCGGCCTGCCCGTGCGCTTCGTCGGCACCGGCCAGCGCGAGGGCGACCTAGCGCCGTTTGACCCTCGGTCGTTCGTGGCCTCGCTGCTGGGCGAGGGCCACCAGCGCGAGCGGTAGGCGCGACCGCCGGTGGCAGAGACGGCGGCGTGGTACCTGGCGCTCCTGATCGTGGGCGCCGCCGGCCTGATGCCGTCCGCGCTGCTGTTCGACCGTCTGTCCTCCCGGGGCGTTTTCCTCGCGCGGCCGCTGGCGCTGGCGCTCGTGGGCCTCGTCACATGGCTCGTCGTGTACCTGACGCCGCTCTCGTACGGGACGGGCGTCGTGGTGGGCGCCCTCGCGACGCTGGTCGCCCTCGGCGGGTGGATCGGGTGGCGGCGGCCGGGGCTGGTCGTGGAGTTGCTGGGGCGCTGGCGGTACCTCGCCGCGGGGGAAGTGGCGTTCCTCGCGTTGTTCGTGCTGATCGCTGTGCTGCGCAGCCAGACGCCGGCTGCGATCAACACTGAGAAGCCGGGCGACTTCATGTTCCTGGCCGCCGTGCACCAGGCGCG
>CAYTRA010000213.1:0-5018 GCA_964439675.1 uncultured Dehalococcoidaceae bacterium | reverse complement strand
AGAGGTCGAGTAGCGGCTCGCCCACCTTGTCGATGGCGAGCGTGTGGCACGAGATCGGCACGCCGGTCGCCTTCGCGGCCCGGGCCGCGCCGCGCGCGACCTTCTCGAGGATCGCCCGGGTCGCCCAGCGCCCGCCGTCAGTGATCCGCGCCTCCAGGTCCCACGCGAGCTTGATGATGCCAGCCTTCGGTCCCGTGCCGTCGATGCCGTCCTCGATCTCGCGGATGAAGCGCTCCGCGATCTCGTCCTCTGTCCAGCCGAAGTAGATCGGGGCCACCCAACGGTAGACGCCGGTGGCGCACACGACGTTCACCTGGTGCTCGTCGTGGCGCTTCGCCACCGCCTCGAAGAGCCACGCCATGCGACCGAGGTCGAAGGGCGTGAGGTCGATGATGCTCTGGATGCCGGAGCGGTGGGCGGTGGCGAGCGCCTCCACGCAACGCTCGACCATCTCCTCGCGGCGTTCGGGGGTGTCCATCAGGCCGGGGATGCGCTCGGCGCCGGCGGTGCTGGTGCTGAGGTGCTCGTGCGAGAGCGTCCAGCCCAGGTCCGCGCTGTCGATGGGGCCACGGATCGTGTTCACAGTCGCCACAGCGTCCTCCTCTACCGTCCCGACGCTTCTCGCGTGCTCGTCAACGCTCTCGCTCCACAGGTCGCGCCGCCTCGCTCGGTTCGGGGTCGGGGAGGGCGATCATCGCCCGCACCACATCGAGCGCTGCCCGACCCCAGCGCGCCACGTTCTCCGCGTCCACCGCGAGGTCGGTCGTGTCTTGGGGCGAGTGGAAATAGCGATGCCGACCGAGGAACGAGACATAACGCCCGCCGCGCTCCGCGATGTTCCGCGCCTCGCCACCCCGCGAAGTTCGGGGCTCCGCGACCGCAGCCGGCGCCACCATCTCGCATCCGTGCCGTGCGAGGGCGTCCCGGGTCACCTGGAGCAGTGCGTCGTCGCTTGCCGCCGCGCGTGCCTGCGGGTACCTCGCGCCGATGGAGGCGCCGAGGTGCATCCACGCCACCGACTGCCGGGGCAGCGCGCGGCGGGCAGGGGTGGAGAGGTACGCCTCCAGCCCCACGTGGTGCAGTTCGTGCCCGCTGGACGCGACGAAGTGCACCGTGCGGCGGGGCCGCTCCGCTGCGATCGCCTCCGCGAGGGCGAGCCAGATGGCGATACCGCCGCCGCGCTCCGCGGCGCAGGTGAACCACCCCGACTTGGGTGTCATCACCACCACCGGCGCGGCGTCCGCGTCCATCCCCGGCACGCTGGCCACCACGTTCGTGGCCCGCGACTTCAGCCGCTCGCCGTCAATCTCTAGCGTCCCCTCGATCCCACCGAGGACCAGCGAGGACGCGAGGGCACGCGCGTCGCGCGCGGCGACCTGCAGCACGGGGAGGTGGAACGGCGTCAGGATGTGCTCCGCGTTGCGCAGCACCACCTGCCCCTCCGGATCACCCGAGGGCACCACGACGCCGATCGCGCCCTGCTCCGCCAGGCCCTCGTAGTGCGCCCGCACCTCCGGCGTGCTCCACCGGTCGTCGCCACGGCCGGCCGAGGTAGCAATGACGATCTTCCCGAAGACGTCCGGGTCACCGTCCTCGCACAGTTCGCCCTCGATGCCGCCGTAGGGGGTGAAGCCCCCGTCGTACATGGGTACGCCGTCGATGCGCCCGTCCGGCCAGGTCAGGCGCGCGGTTCGGTACTCGACGCGAGGAAAGTCGAACCGTTCGAGGTCCGCCGCGACGCCGGCCTTGGCCAGTTCGTCGCGCAGCCAGGCGCTCGTCCGGTCGTCGCCCTCCCACCCCGTCCGATGGAGGCCGAACGCCTCGTAGGCGCGGATGCGCGCCTCGTTGGCGTCCGGGCGGAGCCCGGGTAGGGCGTCGGATGCTTCGTTCGTCAGGGTGCCCTCCTCGCCGCACCACCACTGCGCACGGCCGGGGGAGAAGTACGCCGAGGGGCCATGGCGAGTCAACCTGTCGAATTGTCCCGTGTGGCTTTCAGAACCGAGTAAACAACCACGCCCGACATTACGTTAGAGTGTCAGTGCCATTTCGCTCGCCTTAAGAGGTGTCGCCCTGCCCCGCCCCATCGCTCGCACTGCCGTCGGCGCCGCCTGGCGCCGGCCCCGCCTCGTTGTGACTGCCCTCGCCGCTGTCCTCGCGTGCTGGCTCGTCGCCACCCCCGCGGCCGCCGAGGGCCCTCGCGCGGCTGCGGACGCGTCGCCGGCGGGTTGGGTGCTGTACGACGGCGGCTCGCTGCTGGAGCCCGGTGCCTACGCCGGCACCGGCTCGATGCCCATCGAACTGGCGCTGGACTTCTTCGCGAAGGGCTCACCACCCGTGCGCTGGGAGACCTCGGTGGTCCCCACCGTCTCGATCTGCACGCAGCACGCCAACCGCCCGGCCTGGGTCACCGCGGAGCAGTTCCGCGAGGCCGTCCGCTACGGCATCCAGGTGTGGAGCGACGCCGAGGCGCGCGTGGGCTTTGCCTACACGGGTGACTGCATCTCTGGGGGCACCTGGGAGTTCAACAACAACCGCAACGAGATCGGCTGGGATGACGGCCGGAACCTGGTACGCAGCCCGGCCGCCGCCGTCACACAGGGGTCCTGGACCATCGGCCTCACGCAACGCCCCTTCGCGGAGACCGACATCATCTTTGACCACCAACTGAATGTGCCCCAGGCATGCCTGCTGAGCACCATGGCGCACGAACTCGGCCACGCGCTCGGACTCGGCCACTCCACCACGTTCGGCGACCTCATGTACCCGTCCTTCAACTCCTCGGACGTGTCCACCTGCCCGCCCGGCCCCAGCCCCGCGGAGGTCGAGGTCGTGCGCGGCCTCTACGGCGTGAACGCGAAGCCGGCCTTCGTCGAGGCCGGACAACACACCGCCGCCGCCGGCTCGCGCGTCACGCTGACGGCGAGCGCGACCGACCCGGACGGCGACCCGCTCACCTACGGCTGGACGCAGACGGGCGGCCCGAAGGTGTCACTGGCGCCCTCCGGCGCCACGGTTGCCTTCACCGCTCCCGACATCGAGGACACCACGCTCACGTTTGAGGTGGAGGCGCTCGACCGCTACCTCCACCGGGCCACGACCACAATGACGGTGCTCGTCCAGGGCGCGACCGAGCCACCGAGGGGGACGCCCTCGCTGGCGTCGCTCACGGCGGGCACGGGCGGGCGCATGGTGATGGAGTGGACCAGCCCGGCCGGCGCAGTCGAGTACGAGTTCTGCTCCACGATCACCGGAGGCACGGGCGAGGACTGCGAGCGGCAAGACAGCCCCGTCGTCCCCGTGACATGGGACACGGTGCTGGGCGCCGAGGTCGCGGACACACCGCACCGCGTGTTCACCGCCGGCACCCGGGAGACCTCGCTGGCCGCGTGCAACGACGAGGGCTGCACCGCCGCGGGCGCCGGCCCGCACGCCGGAGGCCTCCGCTGGCCCGCACACGACGTGGACTACGACTACTTCGCGATGGCCTTCGACGTGCCGGGCACCGGCGTGCGCTTCACCATCGTCGGCGTCGTGAACATCGAGGGCCCCGCGAGGAGGTTCTCGCTCTACACCGGCCCGCAGGGCGACCCGACCGCGCGTCGCATCCAGAACTGCGGGAATGTCCGGGCAGGTCAGGTCTGTATCGGTCTGCTGTCCCCGCAGGAGTCAGGCCACGGCCCGATCGCCACGGTGATCAGCGAGCGAGGCGGCACGCCCACGCTGGAACACCGGATCCGCATTCGCTAGCGGCGTTCGATCTCGGTAGAGGGGGGTGCCCTACGGCTGCCGCCTACGCCGCCCCGGCTCCCTGACACGCCCCACCTGGTCCCCCGAAACAGGGGGCGGCCCCGGCGGTGCATCACCGAAGGCCATGAAGTCGTAGAGGTAGAGCAGCGCGAACCAGAACGCCTTGGCCCACCGGTAGCCCACCAGCGTGGCCAGCAGCGACACGATCACCACGGTCCACGCAGGATCGAGGCCCGCGTCGCGCAGAGGGCGCCAGATGATCTCGATCGTCGCCATGACGATCGCCACGGCCGCACCGATCGTGTAGCCGAGCGCGAGGGCGCCGAGCCACGCCCCCGCCGATGTCTGGTACGTCAGATTGCAGTTCGAGCAGCGGTCGTGCATGTCCCAGAAGCCCGAGAACATCGACGTCTCACCGCAGTTCGGGCACAGCCCGAGGACGCCGGTCCTCCAGAAGGTGCGGAGGTAGGGTCTTCCAGCCACGCGTCTTCCAGGCATGCATTGAGTGTAGGCCGGACTCCACGCCCGGTCGCCGCACTCAGACCCCAGCCCTGGCGCGCATCGAGGGGATCCGGCCACCCGTTTTTCCGTAGCCGAGCCGTTTCTATACTGGACTAACCCGAACGCACCACGGCAGTATTGGACGGCGAACCTGTGGCAGACCAGCACGCCTCGGATCTGGTCGCCCGCATCGCCTCGCTGCCGCGCTCCCGCTCGTTCCAGTCCGTCGCCTTGACCCCGGACTTCCAGCCCCTCCGCCTGCTGGCGGACCCGGCAGCCGCCGGCGTCGCCGCGTCCTACGAGCGCCCGGATCGAGGGCTCACGCTTGTTGGTCTCGGTGCCGCCGAGCGCATCGCAGTGGAGGACGGCCGCGGCCCCGCCTCCATTCGCGACGATGTGCGGCACCTCCTCGACCAGCCGGTCGAGGGCGATGCGCCGGGCCTCCGGCCCCGCCTGCTCGGTGGCTTCCGCTTCAACCCGAATGTCCCCGCCGGCGAACCGTGGGAGGCCTTCGGCGCGGGATGGCTGCTGCTGCCCCGCGTCCTCTTCGTCCTGGACGGTGAGTCCACCGGCGTCGTCATCGCTCCAGGCGTCGACCCATCCGAGGCCGCCCGCGCCGCTGAGCGCATGCTGGCCGGAGGTGAGCCGGTGAACGGCGCGACGCTGCAGGTGGAGCGTCCCATGAACCGCAGCCGCTGGCTGGACTCGGTGGGCCGCATCGCCGAGCAGGTGCGGGAGGGCGTCTACGAGAAGGCCGTCCTCGCCTCGAC
>CAYTRA010000212.1:0-5083 GCA_964439675.1 uncultured Dehalococcoidaceae bacterium | reverse complement strand
TGCAGGAAGAACTCACCACCACCGAGAACCAGATCTCCTTCTCCCGCCAGCACTACAACGCCACTGTGCGCGACTACAACACGGCCATCGCCACCGTGCCGGCCGTGTTCATCGCCGGCCTGTTCGGCTTCTCCAGCCGCGAGTTCTTCGAGGCGGAGCCGGAGGCCCAGCAGGTGCCGGAGGTGAACCTCCGGTAACCCCGGACCGCCCGTATGGCCACCAGCACCACGTTCTTCAACCAGCAGGCGGCTAACCGCCGGAAGTCGCTCCTGCTGCTGGTCAGCGTGGGCCTCATCCTGGGCGTGCTGGGCTTCGCCATCGGCTTCGGCACCACGGCCGACCCGTTCGGGGGCCTGTTGTTCACCGCCGGAGCGGTGGTGCTGGCCTTCTTCCTGGCGGCCGGCTCCTATTTCGCGGGCGACCGAGTGGTCCTCGCGGCGTCGCAAGCGAAGCCGGTCACGGAGGAGACGCACCCCGAGCTCATGAACGTGGTGCGGGAGATGACCATCGCCGCCGGCATACCCATGCCCAAGGTGCACGTCATCGAGGACAGCGCTCCCAACGCCTTCGCCACCGGCCGCTCTCCGGAGCACGCCTCCATCGCCGTCACCACCGGCCTGCTCGACAAACTGGACCGCGAGGAACTCCAGGGGGTGATCGCGCACGAACTGGGGCACGTCCGCAACTACGACATCCGCTTCATGCTGCTCGTCGGTGTGATGGTGGGCGGGATCGCGCTGCTGGCGGACATGTTCCTGCGCTACACGTTCTGGTTCGGCGGCCGTCGAGGCGGGCGCGGCGACCGAGGCGGTGGCGGCATCCTGCAACTCGTGATGATCGTGCTCGCCGTGGTGCTCGCGATCCTCGCGCCCATCGCGGCACGCCTCGTGCAGATGTCCGTGAGCCGCCAGCGCGAGTACCTGGCGGACGCCACGGCCGTCGAGTTCACCCGCAACCCCACGGGGCTGGAGCAGGCGCTCTGGAAGATCGGGACGGACCAGGACATCCTGGAGGTCGCGAACCGCTCCACGCAGCACCTCTACTTCATCAATCCCATCAAGAAGTTCGAGAAGCGCGCCTCCTCGGTCTGGGCGACGCACCCGCCGCTCGCCGACCGCATCGACCGGCTGCGCGAGCTGCACTCGGCCGCGCCGCTGACGACCGAGCAGCGCGAGGTGCTCTCGGCGCACTAGCGACGGCCTAGCCCCTCGCGGCGCCGGGGCCGCACAGCCGTGCGGGAAGCGGCGATCCTCCCCTAGCGCATACGGCGGCCTGCCTCACCATTGAAGTCCCTGCTATGGACGATCCTCATACCACCCCCCGTCTCCGTCGCCGCCTGACCGCGCTCCTCGCGTCGGTCGCCCTCGGCCTGCCGCTCGTCGCGTGCGACGGGGGCGAGGCGGGCGGCATCTTCACCCCCACCCGCGGCGGCACGCCGACCGTCGAGGCGACCGCCAGCGCGACCGAGCCCGTCGAATCGCCCTCGCCCACACCGGAGGCGAGCACGACGCAGGAGCCGCCGGAGGAGAGCCTGCGCGGCCTGCTCCTGAGCGTGCTCAGTACCGGCGAAACCAGCACCGACCAGGCGGCGCTCTCCCAGATGGAGGTCGTCGTCACAGAACTCGAGGTACCCGACCGGGACCTCTGGGCAGCCGTGAGCAGCGGGCCCGGCATTTGGGAACTGGACTCGGAGGCGAACCACGTCACCGCGGTCTACGAGCGGCTGGCGGACGGCTCCTGGGCGGAGGTCGCCGTCATGCCCCTCGCGTCCGAGCCCACCCTCGCCGACATCGAGGTCATCGACGCCCCGTCCGAGGAGGGGACCGTGTGGCTCGCCGTCCACGGCAACACGGGGGCCCATAGTGGCACCTTCGAACTCGTGCGGTTCGATGGCGTCTCGCTGACCTCGTCGCTCTGGTGGTTCAGCCCCAGCCCGGCCGCCGCCACGATCGCGGACCTCGATGACGACGGCTTCGAGGAGATCGTGCTGGACGCGACCGACCCGTACGTCTACTGCTATGCGTGCAACGTGCGGGCCTGGGGGGAACTCATCTATCGGTGGCAGGACGGCGAGCCGGTGGCCGTGAACATCGCCCCCGTCGAGACCGCGAGCGACCAGGTGCGCGACCTGACGGCGCGCGCCGCCGCGTACGTGGAGGCGGACCTCTGGCGCCACGCCCGCGCCACGATGCAACTCGCCACCGAGGCCGCGCCCGACAACCTCGATGTCTGGTGGCTCGCCCTCACCATCAACCGCACCGCCGAGGCGCGCCTCGCCGATGCCGGGCTGGAGCAGCAGCCGGTCACGACCGCCGTCCTCGCGGGCGAGTACGCGCTGGCCGTGCAGTTCATGAGCGAGCACGAACCCGCCGACGTCTTCGACCCTCAAGGCCCCCTGGTTGCCGACACGGTCGCCGAGGGCTGGCAGGAGTCGATGGGCGCATACCTGGTGGACTACTCGACGCGCGCACTCGAAGTGGAGCCCACGCTGGCGGCGGGGTACGCGGTGAGATCGCTGGGCCGCATCCTGCTGGACGCGGACAACTGGGCGGAGGCGCTCCTGGACATGGACGCCGCCCTGGCGATCGAGCCGGGCAACGCGTTCTACCAGGCAGCGGACGCGTTCCTGCTGGCCCGCAACGGCGGCACGCGAGGCTAGAGGGCGTCCTCCACCGGCATGAGGTGCAGATCCTCAGGCGGCAGTTCCAGCGTCCACGTCTTCCGGGCCGCCACACCGAGCACCTCGTACGGCCTTGAGGGCAGGTCCACCTCCAGCGCCGGCCCGCCGTCCGAGGCCCGGAAGCGCAGCGTGTAGCCAGCGCCGTAGGCGTGCTCCTCCTCGATGCTGGCGGCAAGCAGGTTCGGCTCTCGCAACTCCTCCGGCGTCCCGCGACGCAGGTTCACCCGCTCCGCCCGCAGCGCCAGGTCCACGCTCGCGCCGACCGAGGGCCGCCGACCGCGCGAGGGCACGCGCAGCGTGAGGCCCTCGACCTCCACGTCCACGACGCCCGGGCCGAAGCCGGTAACGCGCCCTCGCAGGATGTTGGCGACGCCGGTGAGTTCGGCCACGCGCCGTGATCGAGGGTGCCGGAAGACCTCGTCCCGGTGGTCGAACTGCAGGATGCGGCCGCGGTCGAATACGGCGAGGCGGTCCGCGATCAGGTGTGCCTCGCGCAGGTCGTGGGTGACGAAGACGACGGTGAGGCCGAGGTCGGCGCGCAGGCGCAGCAACTCCGCGCGGAGGGTGCGACGCAGCGACGCATCGAGGGCGGAGAACGGCTCGTCGAGGAGCAACAGCGGCACCTCTCGCGCCAGCGCCCGCGCGAGGGCCACCCGCTGGCGCTGGCCTCCGGATAGCGTCCCCGGCAGCCGCTCCTCGAACCCCTCGAGGCCGAGGCGGGCGAGGAGTGGCCCTACCGCCTGCGCCCGCGAGGCGCGAGGGCCGTTGAGGGCGAAGGCGACGTTCTCCAGCACCGTCAGGTGCGGAAACAGCGCCAGTTCCTGCACCACGTAGCCCACGCCTCGTTGCTGCGGGGGCAGGTGCACGCCTCGGGCGGAGTCGAACAGCGCGCGCTCCCCGAGCGCGATGCGCCCCTCGGCGGGGCGGAGGAGGCCGGCGATGGCCTGCAATGTGAGGCTCTTGCCGGCGCCGGAGTGGCCGAAGAGCACCACCACTTCGCGGTCGGCCTCGAAGGCGGCGTCGTAGTCGAACGCGCCCAGGCGCATGCGGGCGTGGTAGTCCAGCCTCATCGCGCGCGCTCCGGATCGTGGGCGGCGAGTTCCGTGGACGTGGCGGCGCGGAAGACGACGAGCACCACCAGCGCCACCGCCAGCAGGATCAGCGACATGCTCACCGCGCCCGACAGTCCTAGCGACGTGCGCTCGAACGCATCGAGGATCGCGAGCGGCATGGTGCGCGTGGTGCCCTCCAGGCTGCCGGCGAAGATGAGGGTCGCGCCCAGTTCGCCCATGGCCCTCGCCCAGCAGAGCACCACGCCCGCCAGCAGCGCCGGCCGCGCTTGCGGCACGGTGATGCGGAGGAACGTCTCGACGCGGCTCGCGCCCAGGGTGTAGGCCACGCGCTCCAGTTGCACGTCGACGCCCGCGAAACCCGCTCGCGCGGCGCGCACGTAAAACGGCGCGGCCACCAGCACCTGCGCCAGCACCACGGCGGCAGTCGTGAAGGTGAAGCGGAAGCCGGTGAGGTCCGCCAATGGCTCCCCCACCAGCCCGCGCGCGCCGAACGCCGTCAGCAGCGCCACCCCGGCTACGGTCGGCGGCAGCACGATCGGGAGGTCCACGAGGGCATCGAGGAACGCGCGCCCTCGCACGGTGGTGCGCGCGAGCCAGTAGGCGACCGGCGTGCCGAAGACCACCGCGAGTAGCATGGTGAGCAGCCCCGTCCACAGGGAGAGGAACAGCGCCTCGCGCACCTCGTGGCTCGCGGCCAACTCCAACACTCGGCCGTCTGAGGCGGCTCGCTCCACCAGCCCGGCGAACGGCAGCACGAACACCCGGGCGAACACCCCTCCGAGGACCGCGAGCAGCGTCAGCGCCACCAGGTCCGCGCGAGGCGAGCGCAGGCTCACTCCGCCCCTCCGAAGCCGTGTCGCGCGAGGATCGCCTGTCCCTCCTCGGACACGACGAACGCGACGAATGCCTCTGCGAGCGGGGGAGCCTCCAGCGCGGCGATGGGGTACTGCACGGCCGGCGCATACTCCGAGGGCACCTCGATGGCGCGGATGGCGCCGTCAGTCGTCGCCACGTCCGTCGCGTACACGAACCCCGCGTCCGCCTCGCCGAGCTCGACCTTCGCGAGGACGGCGCGGACGTTCGCCTCCTCGCTCACGACGTTCGCGAGCACGGCCTCGGTGAACCCGGGCATCGAGGCCTCCGCGGCTTCGATGGCACGCCGGGCGTAGTCGCCCGCCGGCACCTCCGGTCCCGCGAGCACGAGGCGCACGCCCGGCCCCGCGATGTCCTCGAACGTCGCGACATCGCCTCCGACCGGCACAGCGACGACAAGCCCGTTGGTGGCGAAGACGCGAGGGCTCACGGCCAGACCGGCGGCCAGCACGGGCGC
>CAYTRA010000211.1:0-5083 GCA_964439675.1 uncultured Dehalococcoidaceae bacterium | reverse complement strand
AATCCGAAGCGACGGAAACTGTTGGTCTTGCCCTGAATCATGACTCTCCTTGAAACGATGCTGGGTGGTTCCCTCTGTACCGGCAGACCCAAGGTCCGCCGAGACATACTGATGAGTGGGTGGGGGCTCAGGCGGGCGAGGTGCCGCCCGAGCGGTCGACGCGGCGGCCGAGCGCTTCCGTCATTCGGTCCAGGAAGATCGCGATGATGACCACGCTGAGGCCGGCCTCTACGCCGAGGCTCATGTTGAGCGTGGCGATGGCGCGGATGACCTCCGCGCCCAGGCCGCCCGCGCCGACGAAGCCGGCGACCACGACCATGGACAGCGCGAGCATGATGACCTGGTTCACACCGGCCATGATGGTGGCGAGCGCCAGCGGCAACTGGACGCGGAACAGGATCTGGTTCTTCGTGGCGCCGAACGCCTGGGCGGCCTCCACTACCTCCGCGTCCACCTGGCGGATGCCCAGTTCGGTCAGGCGGATGCCCGGCGGGATCGAGAAGATCAGCGTGGCGACGATGCCCGGCACGATGCCGATGCTGAAGAAGAAGATCGCCGGGATCAGGTAGACGAAGGACGGCAGCGTCTGCATGAAGTCCAGCACCGGCCGGATGGCCGTGCTGAAGGCGTTGCTACGCGATGCGAGCACGCCCAGCGGCACAGCGATGGTGAGCGCACACAACGTGGCGATGGTGATGAGCGCCAGCGTGGCCATGGCCTCCGCCCACATCTCCATGGCGTCCACCAGCACGAACGCCAGGCCGATGAAGATGGCGAACTGCCACGAACGCAGGCGCCACGCCACGAGCGCCACGATGAGCGCCATGATCGGCGCGGGGAGGTAGAGGAGCAGGTCCTCCAGGCGCTGCGTCGGCCCCAGCAGGAGCCAGCGCACGCCGTCCCAGGCGGGCTCGAAGTTGTCGCGGAGCCACTCGATGCCGGACTCGACGCGGTCGCCGAGGGGGATGCGAGGTACGTCAGGCACTGGCGGCCCCCTCTACCGGAGCCAGGATGCCGGGCATGTCCCGCCCCCCGTCGCCCGCGCCGTTGTTGTTGTCGCCGGCGCCGCTGTCGTCGCCATCGTTGCTGTCATTGCCCTCGCTCGTGCCGTTCGAGTCGGAGCGGGCGCTGATGTCGGCCAGCGCGGAGAGCAGGGACACGCGCGGCACCACGCCCGAGAGGCGGCCGCGCTCGTCCACCACGGCGATGGGGAGCGAGTGCTCCACCGCCAGGCCGTACAGGTCTGAGATGTAGGTGTCCGCGGAGGCGGAGGGGTAGTCCGTCCGCACGCACTGCGAGAGCGTCGTGTCGCCTCGACGGGCGGCCTCGGAAAGGTCGGTGTCACGCACGAAGCCGGCCAGCGTGCGGTCCGGGCGGACGGCGTAGATCTCGTTGCGCTGGAGTTCCTTGAGGCGCGCCATGGCGACGTGCGGGCCCACCTCCGGCGACACCACCCCGGCGGGGTCACGCATGATCGAGCCGGCGGTGAGCACACGGTTGGGGTCGACGTCCTGCGTGAACGCGGCCACGTATTCGTTGGCTGGCTGCGTGAGGATCTCCTCGGACGTGCCGATCTGGACGATGGCGCCGTCTTTCATGACGGCGATGCGGTCGCCCAGGCGCATGGCCTCGTTGAGGTCGTGGGTGATGAAGATGATGGTCTTCTGGAGTTCCTCCTGCAGTTGGAGCAGGTGGTCCTGCATCTCGCGTCGGATCAGCGGGTCCAGCGCGGAGAACGCCTCGTCCATGAGCAGGATGTCCGCGTCTGTCGCCAGCGCGCGGGCCAGGCCCACGCGCTGCTGCATGCCGCCCGACAGTTCGGAGGGGTAGCGGTCGCCCCAGTTGCCGAGCCCGACCATCTCGAGGGCGTGCGCGGCGCGTTCTTCGCGCTCCGCGCGGGCCAGGCCCTGTACCTCCAGCCCGAAGGCGGTGTTCTCCAGCACCGTCTGGTGCGGGAAGAGCGCGAAGCGCTGGAAGACCATGGAGACCTTGGTGGCGCGCAGTTGGCGCAGTTCGCGGTCGGACAGGGCGGTGATGTCCTGGCCGTCCACCTCGATGGTGCCGCTGGTGGGCTCGATGAGCCGGTTGAACATGCGGACGAGCGTGGACTTCCCGGAGCCTGAGAGCCCCATCACCACGAAGAACTCGCCGGGCGCGACCTCGAAGGAGGCGTCGCGCACACCGACGACCAGGCCCGTGCGGGCCTGGATCTCGTCTCGTGTGAGTCCCTGGTCGATGAGCGGAAGCGCGCGGTCCGCGCGGTCGCCGAACACCTTGTTCACGCGGCGAACACGGATCGTGCTCATTTCGCCGCCTCCCCAGCCCACGCGGCGTCGTCTGAGAATCCGTGAGGATGCGAGAAGCATCCAGACGATGGCACGTAATTGCTATGTATCTCGCTGTGATTGATAGCCTACCACACGCATCCACGAGTCCTCGTCAGATTCGCGATGACTGACCATCGATGTTATATCGAGCGGCGCTCATCCGCGGACATGGCAACAGATGCAGCGCGGATGCTGATGATTTGCCCCGTATGTCGCATGTTGCCGGTCGAGCACGATGATCTCGCAGCAGTGCTGCGATCGGTGTGCTCTCAGGTGATGCGATCGGTCGTGCTTCGCTCTCAGCCGGAGCGCACCTCGACATCGATCGGCTTGAAGCGACCGTTATTCGTCAGTTCCGCCGAGCACGCGGTGATCCCGACGATCAGGTCCATCTCCGCGCGCAGGTCGAGGTAGTCCCCAGCCCTCGAGGGCGGCGGGTCGATCCGGAGTTCGCCCGAGGGCAGCACGTTCACGTTCATGAAGACGTTGAAGGCCGTGGGCACCTGGTCCGGTGCGATGCCGTGGGGCGCCAGGGCGTTCGCCAGGTTCACGAAGCAACTCGGGTGCTCGCCCTCGAAGCCGTAGAGCCGCTGGAACATCTCCGGGCTGCACGGGGCAAGCAGGAAGTCGTGCATGCCCACGGTGTCGTGCGTGATCGTGAACATCGGGTTGCTGCGATTGGAGAAGAGCGTGTGCCCCGTCGTCAGGCGGATGGTGTTCGCGTAGTCGATGGTGCGGCCGGAGGAGAGCCACTCCCGAGGATCCTCGAGGGCGAAGGCGGTGACGTCAGACACCTGCTCCCCGGTGGGGTCGATGACGCGCAGCACCTGGCCGGCACGGACCGTGAAGGCCGCCCCGGTCTGCGGCTCCAGGCGTCGTGCCATCTCGATGTGTTCGTGGGCTGCCATCAGTCGAAGCGTACGGGGCAGCGCCAGTCGTCCTCGACGGGGCGGCCGGAGTACTGGCGCGCTTCGGTGTGTTCGCCGAAGTCGGCGAGGTTGGGGTTCAGGTCGCCCTCCAGCAGCATGTCGCGGGATCGCACCATGTCCTGCAGGCGCTCGAAGCGTCCCTCCTGGCGGAGGCGCTCGAACTGGTCGTGCGGGTTGAAGGCGAGCGTGGGCCACGGGAAGCGCCTGGCCCATCGAGTGCTCGTCGGCGAGAGTCCGACGACGAAGAACGCACGCCCGGAGAAGGAGAAGGAAAAGCGCTCGTCCTCCGGGTTGCGACTGACCGAGGCGTCCCACGGTGCGGTGTCCACCTGGTGCAGGCGGAGCAGTTGTGCCCAGAGAAGCGCCTCGAACTCCTCCGGCGTGATGGCCTTTGGGTGTTCGAACGAGGCAATGAACGTGGTGTAATCGCCCTCGGTGTCCGCGTGGTGCGCGAATTCGCCGAGGTCGCGCGCCAGCGCCGTCGTGGCCTCCGGGGAGTCGAGGGCTTCGTAGAGGCCGAAACGGTAGTTCCCACGGTTCAACGCCGCGCGGGCGCCCACGCACGGGAACTCCGGGTCGAGCACGACCGCTCGGAGGGCGCCGTGGATGCGGTCCGCGAGCGGAGGCGCGGTTTCGCCTCCCTCCGCCAGGAGCCCGCCCTCGTCCCAGTGGTACGCGCTGCTGTGTCCCGAGGGCCGGTCCGACGTGTCGGACGGCATCTCAGAAGAGGTTGTGTCAGATGGCACGCGCCCTCCTCGGCTGCCCACCACCTCGAACCTAGGGTGGCGTCGAGGAGAAGCGGGCTACGGGCGAGGCGGCTTTGCTATCGAAACCGGAGCACGACGGAACGTGCCCACGACTGCTCAGAGAGGCAGACCGTCTCCTGAGGGAAGCGCCTGAAGCCGCCTGCGCAGAGTCGCCTTTGAGTTCGCCGCGGTGGCCAGCACGCCGCCGCTGTACTGCACGCCGCCGCGTCTGAGGCGCTGCCACAGGGCGATCCACGAGCACACCGCGCGCTCAAGCAGCCAGGCCGGAGCGAGCATCGAGGCCGCCGCGGGGAACACTCGCGTCCCGCCGGCGCGACGCCGGCCGGTCTCCGCGAGGGCGACCACCGCGAGGGTCGCACTCGCCAGCCAGCGCCGGCGCCCCGTCAGGACAAGCGTCGCCGCCGCGGGAAGCACCGCGAGTTCCAGCAGCAACACAGGTGGGCGCGCGAACTCGTCGTACGCCTGGCGGACGCGTTGTGACCAGAAGTGCCGGGCGGTAGGGGGTAGACGCCGCACGTAGAGGTCGAGGGCGACCAGGTGGCGTCCGCCGGCAGCCTCCACGGTCCGGCACAACTCGAGGTTCTCGAAGAGCACGTTGCCGTCGTAGCCGGTGATGCTGCTCGCCCGCAGGCCCAGCGTGCCCGGCCAGTCGCCGCCGAGGGCACGGTTCAGGAGCGTGCGGCCCGTGTCCCACACGGCGTGCCAGGGCAGGCCGCCGGAGTCGTCGGCGAAGTAGTTCTGAGGACGCACCACCTCCGCGACGTCCAGCAGCGCGACGACGCGCGCGAGCGAGGCGTCGTCGTACCGCACGTCGTCGTCCGCGATCACGACCCGGTCATGCGAGGCGAGACGGAGGCCGGTGTTCACGCCCCACGCCTTGCCGTTCGCGCTGCGAAGGGCCTCCTCCGGTGGGACGTGCCGTGCGAGGTGGCCCCACAGGGCGGCGTGGTGCGCGAAGACATCCGGTGGCGATCCGTCCACCACGAGCACCTCGATGCGGCTCGCGAGCCACGCGAGGTATGCCGTGAGGTCGTCCTGTGGCTCGATGGCGGTCCGGCGG
>CAYTRA010000210.1:1501-5100 GCA_964439675.1 uncultured Dehalococcoidaceae bacterium | reverse complement strand
CACGTCCAGGGAACCGGCGCGGAACTCCCGCACCACCTGGTCCCGGCGGCGCTGATCCATGTCCCCGTGCAGGGCGCCCACGCGCACGCCGTCGCGGTCGAGCTCGCGCGCCAGGTGGTCCACGCCTCGCTTCATGTTGCAGAAGATGAGGGTGCGGCCCTTCAGTTCGCGCTCGATCAGTTCGCGCATGGCGCGCACCTTGTCGCGGTTCGCCACCTCGAAGTAGACCTGCGTAATCGTGTCGACGGTGGTCGCCTCCGCGTCCACGCGCACGGTCTCCGGGTCCGTCATGAACTGCCAGATGAGGCGCTTGATGGAGCCGGGCATGGTGGCCGAGAACAGCGCCGTCTGCCGGCGCTGCGGCGTGCGGCTCAAGATGCGGCGAATGTCCGGCAGGAACCCGATGTCCAGCATCTGGTCCGCCTCATCGAGGACAGCGTAGGAGACCTGTCGCAGCGACAGCGTCTGCCGCCGCAGGTGGTCCAGGATGCGCCCGGGCGTGCCCACCACGATCTGCGGCCGGCCCTCCAGTGCTCGGAAGTCCGCCTTCAGTGACCGACCGCCGAGGAGCCCGACGGCCTGCAGGCCCCACGGCTCCGCGAGGTCGGTCAGCACGTCCAGTACCTGCTGCGCCAGTTCGCGCGTCGGCACCAGGACGATGCCCTGCACCTCCGGCGACGACGCATCGAGGCGTTCCACCATCGGCACGCCGAAGGCGACGGTCTTGCCGCTCCCCGTCTGGGCGATACCGACGACGTCCAGGCCGTTGAGCAGCGCCGGGATCGCCTCCGCCTGGATCGGCGTGGGGTCCTGGAACCCGAAGCGCGCCAGCGCCTCCAGCGTCCGGCGGCTCGCGCCGAGTTCGGCGAACGCCGCCGGCAGGTCCTCGTCCGCGACCGGCGCCCGCTCCGCTACCGCCCGTCGAGGCCGGCGCGGCTCGCGCGCCGCCTCGGGCGCTTCGTCCTCGTCGTCGTCATCCTCGTCGCCGGCGTCTTCGTCCGAGTCGTCCTCGACGAGCGTCATGCCATCGGCCTCGGGGCTCGGGCGGCGGCGTCCACGCCCGCCTCGGCGGCCACGACGGCGGCGTCGAGGTGCCCCGTCTTCGGTGTCGTCGGTGTCACCGTCCTCGGCCTCAGCCTCGACGGGGGCCGTCACCGGTGCCTCGTCGGCGATCGCCTCCAGGGCGTCGTCGGCGCGCTCCTCGGCGGGCGGGACATCCGTGGAGGGAGTCGTCGGCGTCGGGGCGAGGGCGGCCGGAGCCTTGTCGCCCTCGCCGGTCTCGCGTCGGGAGGGGGCGGGCTGGGGGGTGCTGTCTTCGCGCTTCACCCACGCGCCGAGGGTGCGCGCACCACCGACGAGGACGCGAGCGGTGTCGTGGAGGCCGGTGGGCCTGCGCCGCCGCGAGGGCAGGATGCTGGAGTCGCCGCCCTCGACGCCCGGGCGGAAGGCGATGTCCTCGGGCAGTGGGGCGTCCAGGTTGCGGACGCGCACGTCGCGGCGGCGGCGGTTCGCGCGCCGAGAGCGCTCGTCGGCCTCGCCGGCCTCGACGCGGCGGCCCCACTGGTAACTGTCGCGGGAGGGCTTGTCGGACTTGGTCTTGTCAGTGGCGCCGTTGGCGCCGTTCTTGGCGGTGCTGGCGCTGCTGCGGGAGCGGCCGTTGCGGCCTGCGCTGCGCGTCGTAGAGGAGGAAGTCGAAGCAGAAGTCGAGGGAGTCTCCGTCCGCCGGCTGCGCGAGCGACCGTTCTGGTCGGCGCTGGCCTCGGAGGTGCGTGTCGCCTCGGGGCTGCCGGTCTGTGCATCGTCGCCGTCGCGGCGACGGTTGCGTCCGCCGCGTCGGCCGCGGCGTCGCTTCCTGGGTTGTTCGTCGGTGAGGATGGGTCCGCCGCCCAGGGCAGGCTTGGCGATGGCGGGCTTGCGCCCGCGCCTGGAACCGTCGTCGTCAACAGGGGCGTCCAGGGTGGGCGTCGTCTCGCCCTTGAGGCGTCGGAAGAGTCCGCGCAGGGGCGTCACCGGGCGCTCCCCGCGGTGCGGCACAAGGTCATTGAGTTGTCCTGTGGAGGATGGTCATCCGCGCCATGAAGTCGCGGGAATTGGAAGTCATCGCGCACATTCTAACAAACAGAGCGCTGTGACGCGAGTGGGCTCCGTCAGCCGCACCCCGGACGGCCTCATCCGCCCGCAGGCGCCACTCCCGGGATCACCTCGCCGTCCGGCGCCCCCACGTCCGGCGCTTCCACGCGGGGCGACGGCGGCGCGTCGTCCGAGCCCTCGACGTCCGGGGTGTCCTGCCGCGCGGCGCGGCGCATGAGCACGTTGAACAGCACCACGCCGGCCAGCGACGCGCCGCCGGCCATGTAGAACACCGCCTCCACACCCAGCGCGGACTTCACCCCCGCCCCCACGAGCGACCCGCCGAGGAACCCCAGCGACGACCCCATGGAGTTCAGCCCCATCAGCGAGCCCATGCCCACCCGGCGACCCACCTCCACGAACACCGCCTGCTGCGAGGGCTGCGCGACCGCCTCGCCGATGCCGGCGGCGACCATCGCGAGCAGCACCCACGGCGCCCACGTCAGCGCCGCACCGAAGACTACGCTGTCGCGTACCGCCTCCGGCACCACGGGGATCGCGAACTGCGCCACGCCCGAGACGGTGAGGCCCACCGAGACCAGCAGCACCCGGTTCATCCGGTCCGCCATCTGGCCCGCCCAGGGCTGCAGCACGGCGTTGATGAGCGAACGGCTGGACAGCAGGATGCCCACGAACAGCGCGCTGTCCGTCCCCAGCCCCTCCTCGCTGATCACGAACACCGCCAGCCACGCGGAGGCGGACCCCCAGCCGATGGCCGTCAGCGTCACGAAGAGCGTGGACGCCTGGACCGCCGGCATCCGCAGGATCGTCCAGAACGACAGTTGCGGGCCCAGTTCCTCGGCGACGTCCTCGGTATCACCGGCACGCCTGGGACGTGCCGGGAGCAGGAGCAAGGTGGCCAGCGACGTGCCGCCGAGCATGAGCGCCATGGAGGCGAAGGCGAACTCGGAGCCGAACGCGTCCCGCAGCCCGCCGCCGAACAGCGGCCCGAGCCCAAACCCAGCCACCTGCGCGACGGAGAACCAGCCCATGTAGCGGCCCTCGGCGCCCACCGGCGACAGCCGCCCCACGTACGCGAGGGTCATCGGGAACACGCCCGCCGCCCCCACGCCCGAGAGCACTCGGAACGCGACCACCACCACCCAGTGGTGCGCGAACAGGTACCCGAGGGCGCCCAGCGCATAGATCGCGAACCCGACGACGATGAAGCGCTTCGGCCCGAACCGGTCGCCCAGGCGCCCCACGAACGGCGCCGCGATGATCTGCGCGATCGCCAGCCCGGAGAACGAGAGCGCCACCCCAATAGCCGGTCCGCCCAGGTCGTCCTGTACGTACACCGGCAGCAGCGGCGACACCATGGAGATGCCCGCCATCGCCACAAGCATCGCCACCCACAGGACGACAAAGGACCGCGACAGCAAGGGTTGTCTCGCAGGTAGACAAAGGCTGAGAGCGAGAAGGCTAGCGGCGAATCACCTTGTGGTCGCTAGGCTGCGTCACGCCTGGGC
>CAYTRA010000210.1:0-1401 GCA_964439675.1 uncultured Dehalococcoidaceae bacterium | reverse complement strand
GCCCGTAGCCTCCGCCCACGCCCACCCATCGAGGGCTGGTGGCTCGATCCCGAGCGTCGAGAGGACCGTGCAGATGTGGGCGCGGTGCTCCGTTGCGTGGTTCAGCGCCTGCGCCAGCACCACCTCTGCGTCGATCGTCTCGCCCTCCGGCGTCTCGAAGGACCATGAGCCCTCGAGGGCGGCGTGCGCTCGTTCGATCAGGCCGTTCGCGGAGTGCCTGACGACGTACTCGAGCAGGTCGAAGCCCGGGAAGGGCTCGTAGACCATCGCCGGCCCCTCATACCGCCCCCCAATGCGCGTGACGTACGAGGGCTCCCCACCCACGAGGTGCAGGAGCGTCCGGCGGATCGAACCGTAGGTCCCCTCGGCGCTCGCTTCGAGTTGCTCGTCTGTCAGCCCTCGACAGACCTCGATGAGCCGGAGCGTGGCCCACTCGTTCTGGCGGTACAGGTCCTCGATAAGCGTCATGGGAACCGTCCTCCCGCGTGCGCTGGGACGGTAACACCATCGTGATGGGACTCGAACGGGGAGTGTCCTAGCGGAAGACCACCGTGCGGTTGCCGTGCACGAAGACGCGGTCTTCCAGGTGCCACTGCACCGCACGAGCCAGCACGGAGCGCTCCACCTCGCGCCCGACGCGCACCAGGTCGTCCCGCGACTCGCGATGCGTCACCCGCTGCACGTCCTGCTCGATGATCGGGCCTTCGTCCAGGTCCTCGGTCGCGTAGTGCGCCGTGGCGCCGATGATCTTCACGCCGCGCTCGAACGCCCGGCCGTACGGGTCCGCCCCGGCGAAGGCCGGCAGGAACGAGTGGTGGATGTTGATGATGCGGCTCGGGTACTCCGCGATGAACTCGCCGCTCAGGATCTGCATGTAGCGCGCCAGCACCACCAGGTCGATGTCGTGCTCGCGCAACAGCCCTCGGATCTGCTGCTCCTGCTCCGGTCGCGTCGCGGCCGTGACCGGCAGGTGGTGGAACGGGATGCCGAACGGCTCCACGTCCGCCCGCAGGTTCTCGTGGTTCGAGATCACGAGGGGTATCTCGACGTCGAGTTCGCCCCGGCGCCAGCGCCAGAGCAGGTCCAGCAGGCAGTGGTCGGTCCTGGACGCCAGCAGCGCGGCTCGCTTGCGGCGGTCCCCGGCGAAGCGCCACTCCATGTCGAACCGCGAGGCCACGTCCACCTCGAACGCCCGTGCGAGCGCATCCCGATCGGCGTCCAGCGCGCCCGTCTGGAACTCGATGCGGAGGAAGAACCAGCCGGCGCCGTCCGCCGTGGAGAACTGGTCCGCCTGCATGATGTTCGCGCCGTGCGAGAACAGGAACTGCGACACGGCCGCCACGATGCCTGGACCGTCCGGGCACTGCACCAGCAGGCGCAGCACCGGCGCGGGCGAGTCTG
>CAYTRA010000209.1:0-5139 GCA_964439675.1 uncultured Dehalococcoidaceae bacterium | reverse complement strand
TGTCGCTCTCGGTGTTCCCGATCTTCCTGTTCGTCGTCTACAACTGGCTCATCTGTGGTTCGCCCACGGCCTTCCTGGCCAACAACGAGACGGCGGTAGCCGAGCAGGCGGCCGGCCTGAACCTGACCGGCAACATCCGCAACGTCTCCCTGAACCTGGGCTACACCATCCTGGACAACGTGGGCTGGATCGTCTCCGGCCTCGCGATCGCGGGGCTGGGCGTGTTCGCGCTGATCGCGAGGCGTCCCGTGGCCCTCATCGCCCTCGTGCTGCCGGCCACGTCGCTCGCGTTCTTCGCGCTGTCGCTGTACCAGGGCGGCTCGGTGCTGCGGCACGACTCCGTGTACGAGGGCTTCGGGCTGCTGAACGCGCGCTACGGGGTGATCGCGATCCCGGCGGCGGCGGTGGGCGTGGGTGCGCTGGCCTCGTTCGGGCGGTTGCCCGCGGTGGCGGCGATCGTGCTCGTGGTGGTGCAGTTCGGGGCGTTCATGACGTCACCCCAGCCGGTGATCACCGTGCGCGACGCCACGCAGACGGGCTATACGCACTTCGCGGCCACGGCCGACCTCTTCGATGAGGTGTATGACGGTGGGGACGTGCTGATGTCGCTCCGCGACCATGCGCAGTTGATCCCGGCGATCAACCTCGACCTGGCGAGCGTGATGCACGAGGGCGTCTCGCAGACCACGCCGAACTGGGACGACGCGCTGCGCGACCCGGCGCAGGTGGTGCGCTGGATCGTGATCCGGGAGAACGGCCAGGGTGAACTGGACAAACTGATCTCGCCCATCCTCCTGGAACGCGACTTCGAACTCGTGGGCGAGGTGTCGCTGGAGAACCCACACTTCGTCGAGCGCATCTACCGCATACGGCCGGAGATCGAGGCGCTGCGGTAGCCCGAGGTTCAGGCGGGACGTTCGCCCTCACCCTCTCGGATCGCCTTGGCCTCCCACGCGATCGCATGGCAGATGAGGTCAAAGAGCGATTCCGCCAGCGGGACGCTGTCCGTCTCCACCGGAAGCCAGTGGTGGGACTGTTCGCCGACCGGGTTCGGCGTGCGACAGGTCATCGAGACGACGGTGAGGTCGTTGGCCCTCGCCCACTCCGAGGCGCGGAGGAGGTTCGGGGAGCGCCCGCTGGTGCTGATGACGACCAGGACGTCGCCCGGCTGCGCCAGCGCCTCCAGTTCGCGCACGAGCGCCACCTCCCAGGCGTCGTCGTTGGCCCAGGCGGTGAGCAGCGGGACGTTGTCCATCAGCGAGGCGGCGCGAATGGCTGGCTTGCCCTCGGCGGCGGCGCCCTTGATCAGGTCGTTGTGGAAGTGGCTGGCCATGGCGGCCGAGCCCCCGTTGCCGACGATGAACACGCACGCGCCCCGCTCCGCCGTGTCGGCGAGGAGGTGCGCGACGCGGCGGACCGCCGCCACGTCGATGGCATCGATGCCCGTCCGGGCGCCCTGGATGAAGTCCTCGATGCGCATGTGACTCCTACACGCTCTCGCTGGGCTGCTGTTCGCCTCGTACGTTCGGGACCACCTCGGCGCGCGCGTCGCTGCGAGGGCGCATGGCGGGGACGCCGGTCTCGCGCCGCATGAGGCGCGCGAGCGAGGCGGCCAGCAGGCGAAGGTCCGACCAGACGGTGTACGTGCGGATGTAGGTGAGGTCGTCCAGCGTGCCATCGCCGGCCACGGCGTCGCGGTCCCAGGGGCCGGTGAGGCCGGGCGCCATCAGGAGGAGCAGCCGGCGCTTGTCCACCTCGGAGGCGCGGCGGACGCGGGCATCGTCCCCCTCGACCGGCATCGGGCGAGGGCCAACAAGGCTGAGGTCGCCCTTCAGGACGGCGCCGAGCGCCGGCAGTTTGCCCGCCCGACCGGCGGCGAGGCGTGCTCGCAGCCCCGAGCCACGGCCCGCTTCGAGAAGGCGCATCTCGACGGGACGGCCGCCTCGCCCGAGCACGCGGACACGCCTCGTACGTGGCGCGCCGCCGGAGAGCGACGCGAGCAACACGAGGCCGAGCGCGGGCAGGAGCAGCACGCCGGCCACGATGTCGATGGCACGCTTCGCGAGGGCGTCACTCCAGCGGAGTTGCGCCGGGCGCAGGCGGACGAGTGCCGGGAGGCCATCGCGGGCGGGGACGACCTCGGAGGAGAGGAGGTCGGAGATGCCAGCGACCATGAAGACGCGCAGGTGGGGGCGGTTCGCCGCGACGCGGAGGACGTGCTCCTGTGACTCCCACGAGATCGCATTCGCCACCACCACCACCGCGGTCGCGCGCGTGCGCGCCACGACCGCCTCGATGTCCAGCGGGTCACCGAGGACCTCCACGGGGCCAAGGCGGGAGAGACGTGGCGAGAACTCGTCGAGGGCGCCGACAAGTTCGATGGCGAGCCGGCGCTCCCTCGCGATCTGCGAGGCGACGACCATGGCCTGATCGCCGCCGCCGACGATCAGCAGGCGCTCGCGCAGCGCCCCTCGACGTTGCAGCCATACGAGGGCGATGCCCCGGAGGACGTACGCGAGCGTGAGCGAGCCGGCGGCGGCGCCGAACGCGAAGACGATGGTGCGGCGCTCCGGCTCGCCGTTCGTGAAGAAGTGGACCGCGAGGTAGGACAGCAGCACCCACACGAGCATCTGCACCAGCCGCCGGACGGGGGGCGTGGCGACTCGTGGGTGGGAGACATCGTAGAGGTCGGCGCCGAGGCCCCACGCGAACACGAGTGCCGTGTTGATCGCCGCCAGCGCGAAGACCTCCCACGTGGGATAGCCGTCCGACACGGTGAACACCGTGGCGGTGGCGAGGAAGACGAACGCGGCGTCACGCGCCGCGCCGAACCACCGGTGGCCCAGCACTCGGACCAGGCGGCTGTTCGGCAGCGTCACGCGGAGACCGCCTGGCGCTCGCTGTTCATGAGGACGCGCGCCCCGGACCAGTCGAAGCGGTAGTCCAGCGGCTTCAGCCCCTCGCGGTGCATCGCGTGTCGCAGGCGTTCCTCCTGGCCGGCGCTCGCCATCGCGAGGAGGTAGCCGCCACCACCGGCACCGGTGAGTTTCGCGCCGATGGCGCCGGAGTCCAGGGCTGTCGCGATCCAGCCATCGATGCGTTCGTTCGAGACGCCGGAGGCGAGGGCGCGCTTGCGCTCCCAGCCCTCGCGGAGCAGGCAGCCGACACGGTCGAGGTCGCCCGACAGCAGTGCGTCCTCCGTCTGCACGGCGAAGTCCAGCAGGTCGGTCATGGGGGCGGTGGTGCGTCGCTCCGCGACGTTCTCCTGCTCCTCACGCAGGATCTTGTTCGCCTCGCGCTGGACGCCGGTGAAGTACAGCTGCAGGCGCCGCTCGAGCGCCTTGATGGTGGGGGCGGTGAGGTCGAGGGGGCGCACGTCCACCGCGCCGTCACGCTCGAAGCGCAGGACGTTGAAGCCGCCGAAGGCGGCCCCGTACTGGTCCTGCTTGCCGATGGGCGATCCGAGGCGTTCCAACTCGATGTGGCAGGCGCGCTCCGCGACCTCGTGGTCCGTGAGATGCATGCCGAGGTAGGTCGAGACTGCTTTCACCAGCGCCACCGCCGTGGCGCTGGAGGAGCCGAGGCCCGTCCCCGGCGGCGTCTCGGACGCCGTGAACACATCGACACCCTCTGACAGCCCGAAGTCGGCAAGCACGGCGCGTACGAGCGCGAGCGAGTCTTCCGAGGCACCTAGGTCCGCGCCTGCCTCGAAGTTGAGGAAGGCCGAGAAGTCGGAGGAGGTGAGTTGTACGGAACCACGTCGGTTTCCGGAAAGGACGACGTAGACGTATCGGTTGATCGCGGCGTTCACGACGCGACCACCGAACTCTCGATAGAAGGGCGGGAGGTCAGTCCCACCACCGGCTAACCCAACGCGCACGGGCGCCCGGGTGATGATCATCGCGTCCGCCCCCGGTGATCCTGACCGCGAATCGTGGTGAACGACTCGCCACCGTTACGATACGAATCGTCGTCCCGTTGGGGCCATCCTAGCGAGGTAAAGGCTCCGTAGAGATCACGTCCACTCCTAATCGTCGTCACGTTCCACGCACCGCATGAGGGAGCACTCGCAGATGCCCGAAGCCCAGGAGTCACCCGCATCCGTCCAGGACGCCGTGATCATCGCGGCCGGCCTGGGAAAGCGGATGCGGCCCTCGACGCGCGTGGTGCCCAAGGAGTTCCTGCTCAACTACGACCGCCCCCTCATCCACAACGCCATCGACGAGGCGCTGGAGGCCGGGTGCCGGCGGATCACCATCGTGACCAGCGACCGCTCCCGCCCGTTCCTCGAACGCTACTTCGCGCCGCTGGAGGGCGAGGAAGCGGATGACCCGAGGATGGCGGGCCTGCGGTCGCTGCTGGAGCAGGCGACGGTCACGTGGGTGGAGCAGCCCGAGGCGAAGGGCACCGGCAACGCCACCCTGTACGCCCGCGAGTCCGTCGAGGGGCGCCCGTTCCTGCTGATGCTTCCGGACATGGTGTTCCCCTCCCCCGCGCCCGGCGTCGCGCTGGTGCAGGCGTATGCGCGCCTCGGCGGGAGCGTCATCTCGGTCAACGAGGTCGGCCCCGAGTACTTCGAGGGCTGGGGCTTCGTCGACGGTGAGGAGGTGGAGCCCGGCCTCCGACGCCTGCGCTCCATCGTCGAGAAGCCGGGGGCGTCCTACCAGCACCCCACCGGCCCCGGCATCAACGGCCGCTACGTCCTCACGTCCGGCATCTTCGAGGCCATCGAGGAGATTCAGCGCCTGGGCATCCTGCAGAAGGGCGAGGTCAACCTGACCGATGCGATGGTGCTGCTGGCGGAGCGAGAGCCGTTCTTCGCGCTGGTGCACGACGGCAAGTTCTACGACTCCGGCCTGCCGCCAGGAGTCATCGCCGCCGCCGTCGCTACCGCGATCCGCGACCCGGAGCACGGAGAGGCGATCCGCGCCGACCTGCGCGCCATCCTCGACGCGTAGCAAGTCGTCGCGTTACGCCTCGTTGGCCGGGGGCAGCAGATCGTCGAGGGACTCGATGACCGCGTCCGGGATGTGCTCGCCCACGTCGTCGTGCTCGCGGAGGCGGGGCGGGAACCAGATCGCCGTCATGCCCGCGGCCCGCGCGCCAGCGACGTCCGAGTAGATCGAGTCGCCGACGTGG
>CAYTRA010000208.1:0-5212 GCA_964439675.1 uncultured Dehalococcoidaceae bacterium | reverse complement strand
CGGCCTTGGCGATGGCGAGGATCGCCGGCCCGGAAGAAGCGGACGGCACGTGCTGAATCATGCAGTCGTGCAGCCCCGAGACGATCGAGTCCATCCGGCAGCCTCAATCACCCGGCCTCGAGCGGGAGGCCTCAAATGCACTATCACGACCAGTGGGTGGCCGCGCTCGACGTACTCGGCCGGGGCGTGGGCGACGATGTTCAGCGCGCGCGACCAGCGCTGCCGCCGACCTCCGACCTCCGGCAAGCATGACGTTCCGCGATGAGGTCCGCCACCCCGCAACACGCGTCGGATCTCGCCAATTCTCTCCTGTTCTCTCTCATCCGCGAACTCGCACTGTGCCGGCCGCGAAACCTGACGATGCTTGTCAGAGGAGCACAGTAGTCGTCGTAAGTCGACAACCGGTGACCGTGGTGCTCTTGATGGGGTAGCCCGGGGTAGGCGGCGCAGCGCCGCGTCTGGTCCGCGGCGGATGGGCGGATGGGAATGGCCTCACAAGAGGACTCGCAGCGACTGACCAGGCCCTTGCTGGACGAGATTCTGCGCATCCTGCCCTCCGGCGACTGGGAGTCGGTGGACCGTCTCATCGCAGCGATCGAGGCGATCGAGCCCGGTAACGCCGACGCGGCGCTCTTCCGTAAGATGGTGGACCGGTTTAGAGGCGAGACCGCAGAGTGCGAGGGGGGCGACGCCTCGCGAGAGCCCGACCAGGCGCGGCAGCAACTTCCGGCGCCGCATGGGCACAGCCACGCTGTGGAGGACATGCTCGCCTCGGTGGCTGAGATCGTGCCGTTCTCCAGCGTCACCGCCCGCCTGCTCGACCTCCTGGACGACGAGTTCTCTTCGCTTGAGGAGATCGCGCGGCTTGCCGCGACCGACCCGGTCCTGACTGGGCGGATCCTCCGGGCGTCGAATGCGGCCTACTACAAGCGACGAGTCCGCGTGGTCACCATGCGCGACGCCGTGGTCGTGTTGGGCGCCCAGGAGGTCCGGTCGATCGTCGTGGCGACGTGCCTCATGGCGGAGATGCCGAAGACGAACGTCGTCGATCACCTCGCCTTCTGGCGGTTCTCGTTGGCGGTGGGCATCCTCGCCGACATGATCGCTCGCGCGGAGGGGAGCATCAGCGGCGAGGCGTTCACCTCCGGGATCGTGCACAACATCGGCCTGCTCGTGCTCGACAACTACTGCCCCCAGGGACTGGTCGAGGCGAAGGGCCTGGTCGCAGAGGGCCGTCGCCGGCTACATGACCGGGAACTGCTGATCTATGGAGTGACCGATGCCGAGGTGGGCGCCCGTCTCGCGGCTCGGTGGCGGCTGCCGGCCACCGTGGTGAAGGCCATCGAGTCCCACGGGAAGCGGTACGACGAGGTCGCCGCGCGTGACGTGACCGGGTCGGCCGTCATCAGGGCGCGGATGTATGCCCGTGCGCAAGGCATGAGCGACGGACTCGAGAGCTCGCCTCCGCGCCCACCGATGCCGGGATGGCTACCGGACGCGGTGGACAAGCGCATCCAAGACCTCGGCGGATGGCCCGGCCTGCTGGAGCGCTTGGAGGGCGTGCTGACCGCAGTGCACTAGGCGCCCATTCCGGCGTTGCCCCCGACAGTCCGTGCTCGCGAGGGCCATCACCTGATCCGGCGACAGCGTCGCGGGCCAGTGGGCGGCGATGCTGTCATAGGCGTGCATGTTGACCGTGATCGCGAGCGTGCGGGTAGCGACTGCCGGCGAGCGGCTGGCCGGGATGCCGTGGGGGCCGCGGTCCACCGCCAGCGCGCAGCCGCGCTCCACGTACTCCGCCAGGGCGTAGACGACGTCCAGCGCGCGCTGCCAGGCGCGCTCCTCTCCGCGGACTGCTGCGGGTGGCCCTGGTAGACCCGGCAGGCCTCGACCTGGCCGCGCGGCCGCAGCGCGGCTACGGCCTCCCAGAACGCCGCGCGCGGGACCTCGACGCGCAGGAGCATCGTGTCGCCTATCTGTGGCGCGTGGCCTCGTAGATGCGTACGCTGGCGGCTCGTCGTGAGTGCGACGCCCTTCGGCGATGTATCGCGAGGGCGCCCAGCACCGCGATCCGCTGGTGCGCGCGACGTGGTTGCCTGCGCGGCCGTACCCCTGGACTGAGTACCCAGACAGCTTGACGACTGCTGAGACTAGAACAGAGCCTCAACTCCGCCCTCGCTGCATCAGTCGTGACGCGACCCTGGCGTTCCGCCGTATAGCCTCGTCGGACGCGTCGCCCGCCGAGGCCAGTGCCGCGACCGCCCGGGGATCGTTGAACCTCCCAAGGGCGTAGGTGGCATGCCGACGCACCTGCACACTCGGGTCGTGGAGGGCGAGTTCGACGACCTGCCCAACAAGGTCCGTAGGCACCTGCACCGGCTCCACCTTGCACTCGTCGCAAATCAGCGTGTGCAACGCGACACGGCGAACGCGCGGCACGGGGTCGGACAACAGCGGTACGAGATCGAGGACTCCAGCCTCGTCCGTGAACTGATCGAGCGCATGGGCGCACGCGTAACGGACGCGCGGATTTGGGTGGCGAAGCCCCAGGCGCAAGGCGCCGGCCAGCGCGGGAAGCTGCCCTTCGGCGGCCAGTAGGTCACGCACACCTTCACTCAGCGCGCGAGGGATGCCAGGCATCCGTGCGAAGGCTTCCATGTCGTTTCGAGCGGCAAGATCGAGGAGTTCGCTCGCGATGCGCGCCACCTCGTGGTGTGGGGGCGTCCGCCGGCGGGGCTTCGGGTCCACGGGACGCGCCGCAAGGTGGGCCTTCATGCGTGGCCAAGAAGTAGAGCCATGCTCACGAGCGATCACGGTGAGGGCATGTGAGAGCCGGAGGGGACGAACGTCAACGCCGCGGACGACACCAGGCAGATCAGCCTCGAAGCGCTCGATCGCCGTAGAGTCATCCGCACGGGCAGCGCGCAGCAACTCGCGTGCCTGGCGCCGCAACTGATCAAAGTGGGGACGAGGAGGTAGCTCGCGGGGCACAACTGCCTTCTTTCGTGCTGCCCGGTGTCCGCTGCTTCGGGCGAAAGAAGGTGATCGATAAAGGGATGCGGTGGGCTCTGCCCTGTCCGCGGACCGGACGCGACCGCCATCGCGCCCGATCAGCGTACCAGCGCGCATGCACCCGGCCACCGTTCCGAAGAGACTTGTTCCCAAGGGACTTGAGCAGGGATCAATCAAGCGCTCCGTCGAGAGTCGACGCCTCGGCCCGCCCGCTGCAGCCGCAGCCACGGCCTCTCGTGGCACGTGGGTTCCCCTCCTATCCGCGTCCGCAGGGAGCCCCACGCGGAGGCGAGCCGGGAGGGGCGAGTGGCGCGTGGCGCGTGCCTAGGGCAAGAGGAAGTCGGCCACGATTACCAGAGCGCCGAGGAGCGCGAACGGAGCCGACACCATCGCGATCGCCCACAGCACGATCGTGACGATGGAGCGGATGGACGCATCCTGTTCCCGCATGTCGACGACGTTATGCGCGCCATCCGCCTGTAACAACAGATCGCGTACGCCCCGAGGAAACCCGACGAGTGTCACCTGCCGACGACGGGCCTTGCGCGCCAGGAGGGGCTCGCAGATCAGGTGTGCCTCGGTGGGTTGTCTCGCGCAGGCCGAGGCCAGACGCCTCGAGCCCCCGCCCGCTGGGCGCGCCGGACCTGCACCAGGCTTCTATTCGGTTTGCCACCGAAGTCGTCAAACCGCTTGAAGCGGCCGTCGGCATGGCTGCAGTTGGAGTTGGGCCTCGCGCTCACCGCTCATCGGGGAATTTGGCTGATCGCCCCGAGGTGGACTTGCCTGGCAACCGCCGTCAGACCTCGATGGTGGCCTCTTCCCTCGTGGGCAATGCTCGAAACGAGCGAGAGGTGTCCACCTCAGCCGGGGTGAATGTTTCCTGCACCGGCATCTAGTTCGCCTAGCCGCCGGTCGGCCCGCGTTGCCCAGACCCAGTCGCGGGGAGCACGACGACGAGCGCGAAGGCGGCGGATGCTGCGTCCTGGGTTGACCGATCGGGTGAGCGTCCTCGGAACTGTGCCGTTGAGGGCTAGCGGATTCGTCCGGAACTGAGGTGCGGTGAAGGGAACTAGGTGTGGGGCCTCGTGGCTCCGCGGCGTGTGTGCGGCCGGCCTGCGACGTTGTCGCCCTGTTTGCTTCCATGGGTGGAGCCGCGCAGCATGGTCTCCAGTTGCGAGGGAGCCGATGCACCGGGTGATCGAGCAGTGAGTTTCCCCACCGTCCCCGAGCGCCCCGGGGTTGCCCATCGCACCTTCCGCCAGCCAGGCGTCACGCCTTCGGTCGGTCCTTCGGCGCTGGAGGTTGTCCGATGAGAACCTCCACGACCATGGCCACGCGCGACGTGGAGTTGCGTACACGCATCCTCGGGCCCTACTTCCGCAAGTGGGTCATCCTCGGCGTCCTCATCGGTGTCGTGGCTGGCGTCGGCGCCATCGTCTTTTTCGGGGCCATCGACATCGCCAGCCACCTGCTCCTCGGGAACCTGGCTGGGTACGAGCCGCCGATGCCCCGCGGAGAAGGGGAGCCGGTCTACGAGCCCGCCCTCCGTCCGTGGCTACTGCCTCTCGTCGTGGGCGCAGGAGGTCTCCTCTCGGGACTGATCGTGTTCACACTCGCACCCGAGGCGGAGGGGCACGGAACTGACGCGGCGATCGAGGCCTTCCATGAGCGGGGTGGCCGCATCCGCTCCCGCATCCCTGCGATCAAACTCGTCGCCAGCGCGATCACGATCGGCTCCGGAGGCAGCGCGGGGCGCGAGGGGCCCACGGCGCAGATTGCCGCCGGCTTCGGATCGTGGCTGGGAGATGCCTTTCACCTCAGCGCTGCCGACCGACGTGTTGCGCTGGCCGTAGGCGTCGGTGCGGGCATCGGCGCGATCTTCAAGGCACCACTGGGGGGTGCGCTCCTCAGTGCCGAGATCCTATACCTGCGCGACTTTGAGCTTGAGGCGATTGTGCCCGGCTTTATCGCCTCCGTAGTGGGCTACACCATCTTCGCGGCATGGTCCGGATGGGATCCGGTCTTTGGTGGCTCACTGGGGTTTCGCTTCGACGATCCCGAGTCGCTGGTCTGGTACGCGGTGCTGGGCGTTGCGGCCGGGATCGCCGGCATCGCGTACGTTCGGACATTCTACGGCGCGCGTGATCTCTTCCATCACCTGCCCCTTCCCCGTCATCTGAAGCCAGCAATCGGTGGCGTC